>JAQCFG010000049.1 GCA_027618255.1 Cyanobacteriota bacterium | reverse complement strand
CGGCTCTTCCATTAAACCAATGATCTCAACTTCTTCACCAACCTTGAGAGAACCTCTCTCGATACGACCGGTAGCAACAGTACCACGACCAGTAATAGTGAAAACGTCCTCAACAGCCATTAAGAAAGGTTTGTCAACATCACGCTCAGGTGTAGGAACAGAAACATCAACTGCATCAATAAGATCAAAGATCTTGTCTGTCCATTCGTTATCACCTTTAGCAGCTTTAGGGTTAGCAGTCATGTACTCAACTGCTTTAAGTGCTGAACCTTTGATGAAAGTGATGTTATCACCGTCAAATTCATACTTAGAAAGCAATTCACGAGTTTCCATTTCAACTAACTCAAGTAATTCTTCATCATCAACCATATCGCATTTGTTTAAGAAAACAACGATATGTGGAACACCAACTTGACGAGCAAGAAGAATGTGTTCACGAGTTTGTGGCATAGGACCATCAGCTGCAGATACTACAAGTATCGCACCGTCCATTTGCGCCGCACCAGTAATCATGTTCTTAACATAGTCAGCGTGACCCGGGCAGTCAACGTGAGCGTAGTGTCTAGTTTCAGACTCATACTCAACGTGTGCAGTGTTAATTGTAATACCACGAGCTTTCTCTTCTGGAGCAGCGTCGATATCTGCGTAGTTTTTGGACTCCGCATTACCAATCCCTGCAAGGGTCATACAGATAGCCGCAGTAAGTGTAGTCTTACCGTGGTCAACGTGACCAATCGTTCCTACATTTACGTTTGGTTTTTTTCTTTCAAATTTTTGTCTAGCCATTTTCGTATCCTTTTTATATATAAAATGAGGCGCCCAAGACTGAGCACTGGGCTAAATCTTATCAGAAAGACCCAATAAAATCATTAAGAAAAGGAATAAATTAGCTCAATAGACATCCTGCAAAACCCTGTTTTGCTAGTGATGTCGACACAAAAAGGTCGGAACCATACGAAGTATGTGTTCCGCTAATGGAAATAATTGGTATTTTCGCAGGAAGTCTAATTAAGAAGCGTAATAAAAGCCAGGGATCTCTGTTAAGCTAAAGCTATATGGAAGCTGCTCATCATGACCCTGTCGTACCCGTTCTTTTAGGACTTTCGGTTGTGTTAATTGCAGCAAAGATAGGCGCCATTATTGCCGAGAAACTCAAACAGCCAGAGGTTTTGGGGGAATTGACAGCGGGGATCTTAGTTGGCAACATTGTTTTATTCAATTACAGTGGGCTTGAATTCATTAAACACGATCAACACATTGCAATTTTCGCCGAGCTCGGCGTGATTATCTTGCTGTTTGATGTTGGACTAGAAGCCAATGTCAAAGAAATGCTCGCTGTAGGATTTAAGTCATTATTAGTTGCAATAGCTGGAGTCATTACTCCCTTCCTTATAGGTTATTACATCACCGGAATGATAGTGCCAGATATTAGCAATATCAGCAAAATTTTTATGGGTGCAATACTCACCGCAACCTCAGTTGGAATTACCGCAAGAGTCTTCAAGGATCTTGACTTTATGAAACAAGAAGCAGCTCGCATCGTTCTTGGAGCTGCTGTCATAGATGACATTCTTGGTCTTATTATTCTTGCCATAGTCACTGGCATGGCGCAATCTGGACAAATTGAAATAGATTCGATTGTCAGCATCTCTGTTAAAGCAATTGGCTTTGTAGTTATTTCATTAATACTTGGAGTAATGCTGGCGCAACGCACCATTAAATTAATGTCTGTTTTCAAGATCCCGGGGATGATGCTAACAACGGCTCTGGTACTTTGTTTCATGGGTGCCTATCTCGCGAATCAAGCGGGACTTGCGACCATTGTTGGTGCTTTTGCAATTGGACTAGTGCTTGAAGAAGTGCATTTCAAATCCTTCCTCACCGAATATTCAATTCACGACTATATCAGACCACTATCATATTTATTTGTACCAATATTTTTTGTAATCACCGGCATGCAAGTTGACCTTGCTGTTTTTGCAAAACCCAGCACCGTAATTGCTGCACTTGCAATTACCGCTGTTGCAATTATCGGCAAATTGATTTGTGGTTGGGCATTCACCTCATCAAGTCCAATCAATCGTATGATCATTGGCATCGGCATGGTACCGCGCGGCGAAGTGGGTTTGATTTTTGCTACAGTTGGTAAATCAATCGGTGTGATTAACGACGAGCTTTATGCAATCACAGTAATCATGGTCATTCTCACAACTTTAATTCCACCACCAATTTTGAATTATTTGATACAGAAACAGAAATGATCAACACTAAAGAAAAGCCCATAAATATTTTAGTCATCAACTCAGAGTCACAGAAATTTGCACGCCATGATACTCTAGAACAGTTTAAATCTATGTTATTGAATGGTGAAGACCTTAGCCCTGAAGCTATAGAAAACAAATTCACCAAACCAGATCTAATAATTATTGAAGGCGAGCCCAGTCTGCAAAATGCAGCAATCATCGAAGCGAGCTACGCTGAGATTTATTTTTGTGAGAAATTAGATGAAACTGAATTAGCTAAAGCTGTTGAGGATTTTGAACAGCGGAAGAGAAATTTTGGTGTTTGAAGTGAGTAACGCAGCTATTTAGCTTCAGAGTAAGATCGGCGCCAATCAATAAGAATATCCTTTACTGCCTTAATCCCCAGATTCTCCTTACAAGTAGTTATAAAGCTAGTCACATACAGCTCCAACATCAGTCTCCAAGAGGCTTTCTCATTACTGATATAGGCAAAGAACCTAAGTGGGTAATAAAACGATAATAACAATATTGGAATACCAAAGACTATAGCAAAGCAAATCCCAACTAAAAGATTATCAAAAACAATCACCGCAATTAAGTTATTAATGATATTCAAAATCATCGCAGGTATATTAGCCAGTGCAAAAATATAAGCTATTAAATAGAGAATGTCATCGTCAGCTTGTTGATAACTATGCTGCTCTTTAAATATGATCAAACACTCTTGCATGAAATAATACATAGTCCCCATTACAAGAAAGAAAAACAAAATTGCCAAGATATTCAATATCAATAGATAAGAAGGTAATAGAAGATAGTAACTATGCATGACCACAACAAAAACTAAGCAAGCACGATTAAGCTTCCAATCTTCACGTGCCAGTATTTGCTCAAAAGCCAATTGAGGACTTGTAATTAGCATCCTTAGATCTTGAAATATTGTTTTTATGAAATCCATTAGACTTTGGCGCCAACAAGCTTATTATTGTTTTGCAAATGACTATTTAATTTAGCTGACTCAAAATCCCACTCCATCTTAGTTGGATCAATCGCTTGAAAGCCTTTGTCAGAAACTAAAATACTATTGGGATATCTAAAGCAAGACTCTGGTAAAGTATTTGAATTGAAATTAGTAACAAGGAAATTGGCTCTTTCTCTTGCTTTTCCTTCCAATTTAATTGCAACATTGGATTTAATCATAACGGCTGTATCATAGTCGGATTCAAACTCACTATTATAATAAATCAAAACATCAATGTCGCCATTGATAGTTAGCAATTGAATATCTTCAACTATTTTATCAACGTGCTCTTCAAAATCGTAACGTCCATCAGCAAAAGGTTTTACCTCACGCGGCACTGAAAGCACAAAGGATTGGCCACGATTGCCTGATGGATAAATAAAGCTTCGATACTGATTTGATAGCTTGCCTAATTCCTCAAGCTGCCACTTTGTTCTATCTGATTTCCATGAACCTGTAGTACAAACCGGCGTAATAATTCGATGTCCAAGATCGAGAGCGTCTTTAACTGACTTTGCAAAAGGAATACTAGAATCGTCTGCATAATTAACAAAAACAGGGTCGTAGCCCTCTACTTTAGTGATATTGAGTCTTGCTTTGTGTTGACGAGCATCTCTATAAAAATCAGCAAGAGCCTCATAACTAATTGCACCTTTACTAGTAGTACTAGCAGATACAGCGCAACCATCACAGCCAATTGGACATGAATTCATTTGTCTTTCATGAAAAATACTCTTGGAGTAAAACTCATGTTTATCAAGGTCAAAAATTTGGTCAATTAGTAAGGACATGGGTCTAAGGCAGTATAATACTACATTTATCTACGAATAGCGAGCCTAGATTTGTGATAATGGCAATGTTATTGACTATTCATGCCCTAATGAGCCAATTCGCACTATAATAAGCAGCAATGAACAAAATTGACTATCTTAAATCTAGTATCAGGGATATCCCCGACTTTCCCAAGCCGGGCATCATTTTTAAGGATATTACTACGCTGTTGTCTAACCCCAAGGCTTTTAATATAAGTATTGAGCTAATTTGCGAGCAATATAAAGATAGCAAGATCGATTTTATTGCAGGTCCAGAATCGCGTGGTTTTATTTTTGGAGCACCGGTAGCTGCTAAGCTCAACGCTGGTTTAAGCCTGATACGCAAACCTGGTAAACTACCAGCTAAAACAATTGAATATAGCTATGAGCTTGAATACGGCACAGATACTCTCTGTATTCACGAAGATGCCTTTGCCGGAGTAGAAAATCCACGCGTACTCATAGTTGATGACCTGATTGCCACTGGCGGCAGCGCTCTTGCTGCCGCAGAGCTAATCCGCAAAGCTGGCGGTGAAGTGGTTGGTATCGCAGCACTTATTGAACTTGATTTTCTTGATGGCAGGAAGAGGCTTGAAGAGAATGGGGTAGAAGTTTTTTCATTGATCCATTACTAAACCTGTTATTAGCTCTTTATATTCGCACGTCGCCTAAACACGATCGCCAAAATCTCCGCAACAGCAATATACAAAGCAGGCGGAATCTCCCAACCGACTTTGACTTCTTTATATAATGCACGAGCCAGTGGAATGTTTTCTATAATTTCGATTTTGTATTCTCTGGCAATACCTTTGATTCTTTCAGCAATTAATCTGGCTCCTTTGGCAACAATAATTGGAGCATCTTGACCAGATTCTCTATCGTATTTAATTGCAACGGCAATATGAAAAGGATTAGTCACGATGACATCAGCTTCTATTACTGACTCTCTGAGCCCACGTTTTTGGGCAGAAGCTCTTTGCATAGATCTAATTTTGGATTTAATTTGCGGGTTACCATCATGTTCTTTGTGCTCGTCTTGCGTTTCTTGCTTGGTCATTTTTTGATCTTCAAGAAACTGCCATTTTTGGTAAGAAAAATCTATCAACGCGATAATAATTAAAGTGATAGATGCCTTAAAGCCAATCTCCCAGACCATTGAGCCAGCCTTCGCTAGAATAAAATGAATGTCACTAAGATTCATTAGAACTAGTGTATTTTCCTCGTTGAGCAAAACCGAACTAGTTACAAAAGCAATTAACGCCATTTTCATTAATGAAATAATCAAGTTGACCAAGCCTCGCTTAGAAACTAATCTCTTAAAACCTTCAATTGGATTAATTTTCTCAAACTTGGGTTCAAGTGGTTTGGCTGAAACATGAAATCCAGCTTGAGCAACTGAAGCAATAAAACTAACTAGCCAAACAACACCAATAATGGGTGCAACCAAAATCACAAATCTTTGAAAAATATCAAACATCAAGAAATTAATTCCAGATGGAGCAACCAAACCAAAATTGAAATCTGAACTAATTAATTGAAAAAATTGTTTGAACCCAACTGCAATTTGTGGACCCATAACAGCTGCCATGATCATGCCAAAAACAAGACCAAGGGTCGAAGAAAGATCTTTTGACATTGCAACTTGACCTTGCTCACGACTTTTCTTCAGCTTATGACTGGAGGCCTGCTCCGTCTTTGAGTGCTTATCCGGACCTTCTGGTGGCATAATAGTATTATTCCTGGCAGATCCACCTCACTACCTAGTACATCTAACCCAAAAACAACTTATCCATCAAATCCCAAAAATCTATCTCATAAAACTGCTCCATCCTTAGATACAAGATATTAAGCATAAACATAATAATGAAAACGCCTACAATTAACTTAGCTGGCATCATCAAAAAGAACATATTAGCTTGTGGCATGATCTTGGCAAAAAGTGCGACAAATACATCAATTACAAACATTATGGCAATTAACGGCAAAATGATTTTCATGCCAATTGCAAAAATCTCAGTGAAAACCGCTATGTAGTTCTGCCCTAAAGTCGCAAGATCGAGCTTATAACTAGCGAGAGGCACAAGTACAAAACTCTTCTTTAGTAAGAACAACATGTGGTAGATACCATTTAAGAATATAAAAAACATCAAAGCGACATTGGCAATAAAAGTGCCAGTCGGGCTCGTCGGCGCTGACAGAGCAGGGTTGAAGACATTTGAAGAACTTTGTCCCATCTGTATCCCTGCCATATGAGCAAAACTCACCAAAGAATCAAAGAACAAACTCATTAAGACACCCATGCTATATCCAACCAAAATCTCATGGAAAATCGCAATCGCAAGATGCCAACTATCATAAAGAATCAAACCATCAGAATGAGCCAATATCGTCGGATAAAAACTCAGTACAATAGCTGCAGTAAGCAGAACCTTTGCCATAACCGGGATCCCATTTCGAGATAATAAGGGGGCAGCAACCATAAAAGCCCCTATTCTAGTCATCGCTAGAAAAAAAGTTAGTATTACTTCAATAGTTAGGAAATCGAGATTGATCTGCACTAATTCATAGACGTAGAACGTACAATATTGTTTGCAGATATACCCCCTGGGGGTATATCTTTCTTGAAACTACAAGCAAACAAATAGATATCATCTTGAGACCAAATTATCAATCTTGCTAGGCTCGCTAATTTATCAGCTTTGTCATGCTTGGCTATTACACAAAACTTGTGACCGACTGCAGCTTGAGTCTTGAGCATGTTCAATCCAATACGCTCTGGAAAGCTCTTAGACTGAGAATAGAAACTAACACTCGGCCTGTCAATAGTCAACAAATAGATCTGCACTTCACGAGGAATTTCTTGCAAAAAACTCTTGATACCAGCTTCTTTGTAATGAGCAAAAGGCTTAATAAAGTAATCAATCCCAGCCAAGCAAAGAGATAAAGCAAAGACAGCAAAGATACTCATCGCCCTTTGTACGTTATTTGCCAAGGCATTTATCAAAATCGCAGCAAAAGAAATAATCAAAAGCAGCAAAGCTAGATAAACAAAAGCTCCAGAAAAGTATTCCTTCAAGAAGGGTTCAGAAGCTATTAATTTATCTAAATAGCCTTGACTATAAACATAAGCCAAGACAACAAAAATAATTAAATAGAAGGCTGAATTAATCGCGAGCCATTTTTTCTTCGGGACTTGCTTAAACCAAATTGCAAACAGAATAGCTAGTGGCACAAAGATTGACATTACATAGTTGGCAAGTTTGGTAGAAGAAAAACTAAAAAAACCTAGAACAGTAAAGAGCCAAATCAAAGCAAAACTTTGCAAACGAAAGCTCTCAGCCTTGATCTTAAAATCAGCAATCATCGCTGGCAGAAACAGTGACCAAGGCATAAATCCAACAATCATAACTGCAATATAAAACCACCAAGGCTGATGATGCCCGCTAAGAGTGGAGCTGAATCGTCCGAGGTTTTGTCCAATAAAGAAGTAATGAGTGAAAGCTCCCTCTGTATTAAAGTCAATCAGGATATACCAAGGAGCTGCAATCATAAAGAACAGCAAAAATGCTTTTAGTATCATTCCAAGTGCGGGTAACTTATAATCTTTCCAGCCTTGATTAATCAAATAATCGACGACTGCAACCATTCCTGGAATGACAACTGCAACAGGTCCCTTAGTCATAAAACCAACTGCTGCACAAACGGCAAGCAAATAAATATATCGCACATTGATATGCTTCTCTTTAATCAAAAAATAAATTATCAAAACTGAGACAATCGCAAAGTTGAGAAGCGCGTCAGTAATTGACATACGCGAGACTACAAAAAACTCGATACAAGTAAGCAAAACTAAAGCAGCAGCCAATCCAACCTTGTAAAAACGCCCCAACCAATAAACAAAACAAACTGTCAATGCACCTGCAATCACCGAAGGCAAGCGTGCAGCAAATTCATTAATCCCAAAAACTTTAAAACTTAAAATCTCAAACCAATAAAAAAGAATTGGTTTATCAAAACGCGGCAAGCCATCAGCAAGCGGAATTAAATACTGATGAGCATTGATCATCTCTTTAGCTGCTTCAGCATAGCGAGGCTCATCAGCGTCTATTAGGGGGTAAGCCCAGACTTTGTAGAGCAAAAACACAAAAGCAAAAATAAATACGCCAAAACAGCTCTTCATTTAAACTATTATAAGGTAATAATTAGCTTAAGCTACGGAGCGAACACGCTGTGCTGCCATATCTATAAGCTTTTTCATTTCGCTATCATCACGATAAACCGGCTCTTCAATCATCACCCAGTCTTCAAGTACTCTTCCAATGATATCCATTGGTTTTGAATCACCTTGCTTGAGCATCTCATCTACTTTGTCTTTGCCAAGATTGAGCACCAAAAAGTCTTGATATACACCAGCACAAAGCTTGCCTCGCAGCTCATAACCCTTGCTACCAAATTTCATCTTAGCTTCAAAGTCAGGATGATCAATCATCATAGATTCAAGAGTCTGTCTTACGTTGTCTTTTGTTACCATTGGGATATTATGCCCCTGCTCATGAGCAAATACGCTAAACCATAAAATTGATAGATCAAAACAATATTTTCAAGAATTGCTTAGGGAATTAGTGAGTCACGAGATGAATGAAATGGTGGGCAAGAAAGACTCCAAGTCCTGACATCGTCAGGACGTTTTACAAAAAACGACCGCCGGGAGGTTGTAAGAGCATGAGTGTTTGTTCTATGGTGGGCAAGAAAGACTCGAACTGCAGGGCCGCCTCGGTACGAAGGGAAGAGCACAACCAATACATAGAAGGAAATACAGTGACCCCTGAAGCACAAACCGTAAAATTGCAAAGCAATTTAGGTTTGTCACGAGATGAATGAAAAATGGTGGGCACTGAAAGACTCGAACTTCCGACCGCCTCGGTGTAAACGAGATGCTCTACCAACTGAGCTAAGTGCCCGAGAAAAAGCCAATAAAATTGCTTCGACTCAGGCTACAATAATATCAAACAATGTCATATTGTAAAACCATACTCACCAACTCTTTACAAACTTTTAGTGATCAACTGACTTATAAGATACCAGTGGACTTAGAGGGCAAATTGGCTATTGGATCCTTGATTTTAGTACCTTTTCGTAACCAGAGGGAAAGCGGGCTGGTAACCGAGATCTACGAGGAGCTCTCAATTGAGGAGCAAGCTTTTAAGATAAGGGAGATTGATGAGCTACTGGCTGGCACTATTCACTTTGAAACAGAGCTTGTTGAACTCGTCAAATTCGTATCAGCATATTACGCCTGTTCATACTCTGAGACCTGCTCAGCCCTCTTAGCCTCAGCTCTCATTCCCAAGGCCCACAAAGAACTAACTTTGCTTGATCCAACAAGTCAAGATCCAAGTACCGTCATTCAAGCCCTACTCAAAGCAAGAAAGAATAAAGCCAAATGGGACAGATTAAAAACACTTAGTGGACTGAAAGAAGCCCAGCTCAAAAAAGAAACTCGTAAACTGGTACAAAAAAATCTCATTGAAGTAAACTACATTAATCCAATTATCAAAGAAACCAAGAAAACTGATCCACTTGATTTTCTTTCTAGTCTTGATCAAGAAACCATTCCAAAACTAACAGAAGAACAATCTCAGGCTCTTGAAGGAATAAAACAAGCTATCAAAAACAAAACTGCCTCCAAATTCTTAGTGCGCGGAGTAACCGGTAGCGGTAAAACCGAAATCTATTTACGTTTGATAGAGGATTGTTTCAAGCAAGGCAAAAGCAGTATAGTACTGGTGCCTGAGATTGCTCTAGCTCCGCAACTACTCGAAAGAATCAGTCAGAGATTCGGCAAAGAAAGCGTGGTAGTCTGGCACAGCGCTCTCAGTAAATCAGAGAAAGAACACGGCTTGCATGATTTGCTTCAAGGCAAAACTAGAGTCGTAATTGGTGCTAGGTCAGCTATTTTTGCACCAGTCAAAGAGCTTGGGCTGATTGTTATGGATGAAGAGCATGAAAATTCATACAAACAAGATAGCCCGGCACCAAGATACCACGCCAAACTAGTAGCTCAGCAAAGAGCCAAGTTAAACAATTGTCCACTTGTTTTAGGTTCCGCAACTCCAAGTATCGAAACTTATTACAAAGCACTCAATAATCTTGATGATTTTTTATTACTAGAACTCAAGAAGCGAGTCTTTGACAACCCCTTACCCAAAGTGGCGCTAGTAGATATGCGAGAAGAATTTAATAACGCCAACAAAAGTATTTTTTCTAGGTTCTTGCGCTCTGAGATTGAATCTAAATTAGAAAAAAAAGAACAGATCATTCTCTTTTTAAATAAGCGCGGATCTGCTTCCCATGTCTTTTGCCGTCAATGCGGACATATCTATAAATGCTCACGTTGTGACAGCAAGACAGTCTATCACTTGGACCGCAACCTGATGCTTTGTCATCATTGTGGCGACTCAGAACCGCATCCCAAAGAATGTCCGGTCTGTCAATCCAACGCTATCAAGTTCTTTGGACTTGGTACTCAAAAACTAGAACAAGAAGTAGTCAAAACATTCCCCGAAGCAAGAGTCAGAAGACTTGATAGTGATGTGTCACGAATCAAAAATAACTACATCAAGACTTGGAGCGATTTTAAAAATGGTGAGATTGATATTCTTATTGGCACGCAAATGATTGCCAAAGGACTTGATAATCCGAATCTCACACTTGTGGGAGTAATTTCGGCTGACAGTAATTTCAGCCAACTTGATTATCTAGCTGACGAGAGAGGCTTTCAATTACTCACGCAGGTAGCTGGTAGAGCTGGTCGCAAAGACAAAGAAGGGCAAGTTGTGTTTCAGAGTTATCAACCAGAAAGAGAAGCACTCACTTATGCTAAAGAGCAGGACTACGTTGGTTTCTATCAAAGAGAAATCGAATTGAGAGAGATTCTCAAGTATCCACCTTTTGCAAGATTGGTTAGATTTTTGGTAAGTGCCGAATTTGAGCCAACTGCAATAGAAGCATGTAACAAGGTACATGCAATGGTTTATGGAATTGTCGAAGAGCTTGGTATTAAGATAGAGAATATGAACCATGATGATCCTCAACCAGAAGGATCTATCTCTATACTGGGGCCATGTGAAGCATTAATTTCAAGAATCAACAACAAACATCGATACCATTTGGTGATCAAAATTCCCGAACTAGAAGAATCCAAAGAACTGATTGACAGAATTAAACTGGGTTACAAAGCATTAGAGAAATCAAAAAACTATAGCCTAACAATAGACATTGACAATATCAGTTTATATTGACAAAGCGTTACGGTATCAACACCGGGTTGTAACGACGTAACGCTTTGTCTATACATCATTAATAACTACCAGGCACTAATCTGATTACGAGCTTCATCAAACAAATCATTGACAAAATCTTCGGTCAAATCCAATTTGTCTAAGCCATGCACTTTCATATGTTTCGTTAGTTTATCGTCAGAGAGTAGCTTTGCTATGCTCACTTGGTCAACTTGTTCCATCTCAAACAAGCGTCTAGCTAGTTCAATAATCAAGTTGATTTTAGTAAAACTGTTCTTGCCAAAATCAGCTTGAGTTTTAACTAAATCAATCAATTCCTTCGGAAATTGCCAGTTCTCAAGAATAATTACAGAAAGATCCAAATGATTCATGCCAAACAATTGTTTTTCCTTCGAGAGTCGGTTGGCAAAATCATTAATGACAGAGCTTTCTTGAAACTCCTCACGATAAAAATTCCTCAACACTAATGAGCCAAGATTATGAAATAAAGCGAGCATGAAACCAAGATCAATACTGGATCTTGGCTCGTTAAGCAAATTAGCGATCTTCTTATAGGTATTAGTAATAAAGACACTGCGGAGCCATAATGACTCATCATTAATAACTTTTTTGGCTGCAACATACAAAACGATATTTTTGACACTGGTAAAACCGATATAATCAATTACATCAAGTAAATTAATAAAGCGTACTCTTGCACCAACCGCTGCTGAGTTTGCATATTTAAAAACACTAGCAGCCAAAACTTCGTCTAAATTAATTGTTTTTACAACCTCGATTCTGGTTGTTTTCATATCATCAAGCATGCCAATCAACTTGGTTGCCGTGCTCGATAGAGCTGGCAAGTCTTCAGCCTGAGCGAGTATCGTTTCTACCTTAACTAGGGACATACTTATGATATACCCATTAGACTTATTGCAAAACCCCTAATAGCTACGTTGCTCATTCTGTGACACTGGCAACAAGTCTAACAGAACTGAGCAGAACAATATATTCTTTTGATTTGCCAACTTAATTGATTTAGCTTGATCAACAAAGAAACACTCGTTCGCTTCGAAAACAAGAATACTATTAGCTGGCATCGCAGCGATTGTCTTAGGTCCCACAGTCGGCACATCAAAACGATTGTCTTGATTTGGTTTACTTACCTTGCACACTGTGATTCGGTTATCTTTAAACCATGCAAAAGAATTGGCAGCACGCTTAATACAATTGTTGGTTCCTTCAATTGCTTCAACTGCAATTACCGCTTTATTTTTCACAACCACTGTTTGTCCTATATCTACTGCAGCAATTGCTTTTGCCATCTTCAGTCCATATTGTATTTCGCCAAGCTCATCTTCACTTGGCTGCCGGTCTGAAAATACTTGAGGACCAGGGAAAAAGTCACGAAGGTATTGTGTTTGATCAATTACAGTAAGTCCATGCTCTTCTTCTAACAATCTCAATAAGGCAAAATGTAAAGAATCATCATTAAGATCACCAAGTCCTTTGACTATCTTCAGCAAACCAGGATCAAGTTTGTGAATATTTTTAAAGAAATCTAGCTTTGGTACTTTACCAATAAAAACCATATGCTTAATCTCTTGTGACTTAATCGATTCAATAATTTCAAGTACTTCGACTGGTGAGTAGTATTCTGATTTGTAAGTATCTTTAAACTGATTATAAGTATTTTTATTCAGTGCAATCACTGAAACTTCAACTCCTGACTTGCTTGCAGCAGTAGCTAAGTGATGCGGCAGCTCTCCATGACCTGCTATTAATGCAAGCTTGGTTATTTTTTCTTGTTTGACTGCGTTTGCCATCTTATATAAAACTAGTCCCCGGAATACTAAGCTCACTGCTTTCTAGCCCAAACCAATAAAGAATTGTAGCACCAATATCAGCAAAACTCTTGCGAGTCCCTAAATCCTTGCCAGCCATGTTTCTATTATAAAAAATAATCGGCACATACTCTCTAGTATGATCGCTACCTACTGCCGTCGGGTCACAACCATGATCCGCTGAAATCATCAAAATATCTTCTTCTGTCATCGCTTCCAACAATTCAGGCATTCCTTTGTCTATGTCTTCAAGCGCTTTGGCAAAACCTTCTGGGTCTCTACGGTGGCCATAATTAGCATCTGTCTCCACTAAATTAATAAACAAAACTTCGTTCTTCTTGGCAGGACTTTTAATTGCAGCAATAAATTTATCAAGCCCATCAGCATTACTTGCCGTATGAATATTCTCCGGCACGCCAACTCCAGCAAAAATATCCTGAATCTTACCAAAACCAACTACATGCCCCTGATTCTCCAAAACCATTTCTAGTACTGATTTGGCGTGAGGCAAGACAGAGTAGTCATGGCGCTTGTCACCAAGGCGCACATATTTCATATCGGCAGCTTTTGCCGGACTGGATCCCTCAACCCAATTCTCATTTCGTTTAAAAGGTCTTGCAATAATCCTTGCAACTTCGTGCTCGCCTCGCATAATCTCTCTAGCTAATTCACACCACTTATATAAAGTCTCAACTGGAACCACATCTACATCACAAGCAATTTGCAAAACAGAATCAGCACTGGTATAAACAATCGGGAAACCAGTCTCTCTATGCTTGTCACCAAGCTCATTAATAACAGTAGTTCCACTTGCTGTAGAGTTACACAGTATCCCTTCAACACCAAATTGTTTTTTGAGCTGTTCAATAATTTCTGCAGGGAAGCCATTTGGATAATAAGGGAAGGGTTTAGATGCGCGAATCCCCATCATCTCCCAGTGTCCTGTAATTGTATCCTTAGCTGGATTTAGTTCAGCCATTTTGCCATAAGAACCTGTAGTCTTTTCAAGTGGGGATAAGCCTTTCAAACTCGTAATATTAGCGAGTCCTAGTTTTTGCAAATTAGGGAGTTTAATAGCTTGATGATTTTGAGCCATGTATTTGCAAGTACTAGCAAGAGTGTTTGACTCACTGACTTCGTCATAATCAGCCCAGTCAGGAAGTGAGCCGACTCCGAGTGCGTCTATTACAAGGATTATTGCGCGTTTGGGCATCTAATATAAGTATATCTTGTAATATGATGCTATGAGATATAATTAAATCCATGGGCAAAGCCTCAATCAACTGGCTTAAAATAGCAAAATATGACCTGGGGGCTGCAGAAAATGCACTGGATGGTGGCTATTACATTAAAGTTTTTGAGCATGCACATTCGGCATTAGAAAAATTACTCAAAGGTATTATTGCTGAAAACAATCAAGAGCCTCAAAAGATCCACGACCTACTCAGGCTAGCAAGCGAAGCACTTATTAAAATTTGCAGCTTGAAGTTAAAACTCTGATGAGAGAACTTGACTCCATCTACATGAGCACACGCTATCCCGATGAGTTTGAGGCTATATATGGCAAGCTAGATCAGGTAGAAGCTAGAAGGGTTTTAGCTGAAACAAAAAGGACATTCAAATGGCTGGAAAAAAAAATAAAATAGAATTACGAGACTTTTTGAATAGAATCACAAATCAGATTACTAATAATTTTGAAGTTGATGAAATAATCTTGTTTGGATCTTATGCAAAAGGAACTGAAACTGATAACAGTGATATTGATATAGCTGTCATTGCGCCAAATCTAGACATGGATTCACCTTTATTTGAAAACTCACTAACAGTACTGGACAAAGCAAAACTATTTGAGCCCTATCTACAACTCATGGCTTTTCCGTCTAAGAAGTTTTATGAAGAAGAATATATAGATCCAGGTTTTATTCGTACTATAAAAAAGACTGGAAAACAACTCTATTCAAAAGCGAGTGGATCTTCGGTGACTTGAACACAATTCAAACAAAAAAATTATGACGCCTCGCCTAGAATCTTGCCCCCGAGTGAGCAAGATTCTTCACAACCTACGGTTGTGACCGGCTCGGCGGCTTTCTTCGCTACGGCTAAACTCTGGGAGCAAGCTCCCGAGTTTGCGCCTACGCTCAGAATCAATCTTTTTGTTCTCATGACTACGGGTGACCAGATTCTTCCTTCTGTGACGATAGTCTGCGCGACC
>JAQCFG010000048.1 GCA_027618255.1 Cyanobacteriota bacterium | reverse complement strand
TTGACCACAAAGTCTTAGGTAAGATTGACCGTTATTTGGCCCCAGAATAAAATTATCAGAACGAGCGATCGCTGGATAAGATCTTTCAAGACTATTGAATGCTAAAATGTCAGACATAACAGTGCCATCGTGGCATATTATTTAGAATTATGTCAACTGTAGTATTTCAAGTAGGAATATCTCGCATGAATCAAGGCTAACCGGAGCCCTGTTAGACCATGTAAAAGCCCTAGTCTCACAAAATACTTATTAACAAAGCTATATAAGTAGCTAATTAAAGCAATGAATAAATTTTTTTTCTTCTGACTAAGCTTGGCAAATTTCTCAAAAGCCTTCTCCATTTCCTTGAGATTTTGATAAGAATAATGATTGAGTGGGTTTTTCAATTTCGGATAAGATTGACGATTTTTATTGTATTCACCAGCTTCAAGCATCTCGACACTTTCATGCACTTCACTATCGCAAAAACGTCCTAGTGATTTTTTGAATAAACGCAATTGATAATCAGGATAGTAACCGCCATGACGTATGAACTTATCGCCAATAAATAATTTACGTGCCACTTGGTAGCCATTCGCTTCAAAACCTAGTGCTTTAATTTCATCAATCAATTCATCCGTCAGCACTTCGTCAGCATCGATACTCATTACCCATTCGTTGCTGCACTTTGCAAGAGCAAGGTTTTTTTGTTTGCCATAACCGAGCCATTCATTCAAGTAGATATTCTCTGAGTATTGCTTTGCAATTGCCAGTGTCAAGTCGGTACTACCTGAATCAATGAGAATAATTTCGTCAGCGAGTTTACTGGCTTGTTCTAAGCATCTAGCTATGATTCTTTCTTCGTTTTTACAAATGATGAATATGCTGATTGCTGGCATGGGTTTTGAAGTGAGTCGCTTTCGTTTTGTTATTAATGGCATGCCCCTGTAGGGGGTATTCAATTAAATGGCAGAGAGAGAGGGATTCGAACCCTCGGTAGATTGCTCTACACATCCTTTCCAAGGATGCACCATCGGCCACTCGGACATCTCTCCAGATAAATATATTCTACAATATGGTGCATCCTTCGGATTGACTCTCTAAAAACAATTATTAATTGTTTTTAGTTCGTGTATCGGGGGTCTAAGTTCCTATAGCAGTGGATTTGAGCTGGCAGCATCCCCTGAACCATCGGCCACTCGGACATCTCTCCAGATAAATATATTCTACAATAGACTTCCTGCGAAAGTTGGAATTATCCTAAAAGCAACACGCAACATGCGTTGCGGTTGCTACCTTTTTTCAAGCGACATCACTAGCAAAACGTAGTTTTGCAGGATGTCTAATATGATGCATCCTTCGGATTGACTCTCTAAAAACAATTATTAATTGTTTAGCCTGACCAAGACTAAACAAGTTCTAATCATCATGTTAGAATCAAAACATGTCTCGTAGACCATATTTTCTGGCATTTGTATTGCTTATCACACTTGGCTCTTGTTCTATCAACGAACAATCATCAATGAAGGGCTGCCCAATTTCACAATATGATAATTCTAAACTCATTAAGGGACAGCTGGCTTACCTTGCACCAAGTTCTTGGACGGAGACAGAAACTAGCAATCCAATGAGGTTTAAAGAATATATACTAGACCCTCAAAGCAAAACCAATGTTGCTGTTTACTTTTTTAAAGATACACAAAATCAGCTTGAAGCTAATCTTAGACGTTGGAAAAATCAATTTCGTGATGATAAAGCAAGAACTTTATTAGAAAAAAAACAGTTTAACCGTTTTAAATTACCGATCACTGTTTATCATTTAACGGGAGCTTTCCTTGAGCAAGAAACAATGGCTGATCCCAATTCCAAGGTTACAATTAAACCTGATTCTGCTTTACTGGCTGCTGTTGTAGAAATGAAAGAAGGCACTTGGTTCTTTAAGACAGTCGGCCCGACTGCTGTTATCGCCTCTCACCGTAAGAGTTTTGATGATTTGGTGTTTAGTTTTCATGCTGAAGAATAATCATAGCAATGCTATGATTAAGCCATGACTCTTATCATCCTTTTGGTTTTCTCTATTCTTCTAATAATGGCTGTTGCAACTATTCTGCTGATGAGAATTGCTAGTATCAATTCACGTTTGGAAGGTTTAGAGAAACAACATGGGGCTGATTTTAGTTCTATTGCTACCAAGCAAGATCATAGTCTTAATTCCCTGGAGAAGACCGAGAAGTCTTTTCGAGATGAAATAACTCGTAATCGCGAGGAGCTTGCTACTAACTTGCGTCACTTTGGTGACTTGATTGACAAGCAGCTCAAAAACACTAATGAAACTAGTCGTCAGGATCTTACGCTGATGCGCCAGACCATTGAAACTAAGATCAAAGACTTACAAACAGAGAATTCTAAAAAACTCGATGAGATGCGTGTCACAGTTGACGAGAAGCTTCAAGGTACTTTAGAGAAACGAATCTCTCTTTCCTTCAAGGAAGTGAGTAACAGGCTAGAACAGGTCTACAAGGGGCTCGGTGAGATGCAAAGTCTAGCTGCTGGTGTAGGTGATCTCAAGAAAGTTCTTACCAATGTCAAAACTAGAGGTACTTGGGGAGAGATGCAACTTGGCAATCTACTAGAAGAGATTTTGAGTCCAGAGCAGTATGAAGCTAATGTACAAACCAAACCCAAAACTCAAGAGCGAGTTGATTTTGCAATTAAACTCCCTGGACAGGATGATCACCCGGTTTGGTTACCGATCGATTCCAAATTCCCGCAAGAAGACTATCACAAATTAATTGAAGCTCACGAAGCCGGAGACCCTGTACTTGCTGAGCAAGCAATCAAGCAGCTTGAAGCCCGCATGAAGTTAGAAGGCAAAACTATTCGCGATAAATACCTTGAGCCTCCTTATACTACCGATTTTGGTTTATTGTTTTTGCCAACAGAAGGTCTCTACGCAGAAGTCATTCGTATACCGGGTTTGCTTGATCGCCTGCAGCGAGACTACCGTGTTAATGTAGTTGGTCCAACTACGCTTGCTGCCATGCTAAACGCTTTGCAGATGGGCTTCCGCACTCTTACTATCCAAAAACGTTCTAGTGAGGTTTGGAAATTACTCGCTGATATCAAAAAGCATTTTGGTAGCTTCGGTGACTTGCTTGCCAAGGCTCACGAAAAAGTACAACAAGCTAGCAAGGTGATTGAAGATGCTGGACGCCGCTCGCGTACTATTGAAAGCAAATTAAAAAAGGTTCAAGAGCTGCCGGAATTAGAGACAGAGTCATTGATTGAACAAGTTGCAAATAATTGACAATCCTATTGTCGCTGCGCAAAAGGCAAGCAGCAGTTTGTCATCCTGAGAAGCATTACTAACTATTTACCAATATTCGCAAACTCTTCTCCAATGGCATAATCCCTTTTTTGGTTTTATTCTCAACTTCAAGAGTCTTTGTTAGTAGGCTTTCCAGTCTTGCTATAGACATTGAAGCAACTTCTTGTTTTTGATGATAGAGTCTACCTGGACTAACGCCAAGTAGTTTTGCTTGATCATCTTTGTTCATTCGCTCTTGTTCAGAGAGTTTGAGCTTGAGATATTTAGAGAGCATGGTTGACATTGCAGCTACCAGTCCAAGGTGTACTTCTTTTTCCTTGATGAGTTTTTCAAGTTCAAGATTGGCATTAACAATTTTGCCTGTCGCCAGTTCTTTGATGAATTTAAAAATATCGTGCTTGCCTTTACATTCTTTGTTGATTAAGTCACTAGTGATTTCGCGACCCAGGGTTTGTAAGCGTCTTAGTTCTGAATAGAGTTGTGAACTATCTTCAGTACCAATGTGTTCAACTAGATGCTCTGCAAGCTCCATATTGATTGAGTTTTCGCTCATCTTGACTAACCAAGCTGCTGGGGCTTTTATGTCCCATTGACTAAATTCTTTGAATTCTTCAAACTGAATCTCTGGATTTTTCTTTAAGCCTTTCACTAGCTTGATAGTTCCACTAACTTTGTCTGAATCAAAAATCAAAAGTACAGACTCTGGTAAGTTCGACAAGACTTGAGTAATTTGTTCAACTTCCTTATCCTCTGATTTATTTTCCAGTGCTGTGAAATCCTTAATGACTATGACTTTAGTTGAAAGTCCCCAGGCAGGAGTTTGTACTAGGCTAATAAAATCTTTGAGCTCTGGATTGACAGCATGTGCATAATTCAACGCCTCAGTAGCAGGCTCAAGATACTGTGTTTTGAGCTTGTCTAATCTCAATTGCTTGCGAAAGCTGTCTTTGCCGTGGAGTATGATGATCACTAATCTTTATTCTAGCAATATAGAATGACGATCCCGGGTAAATGACGATCCCGGGTATCGCCTTTTTTAATCTTTGAAATTATAAATCACTATAATCTATCGTCATTTTAGTCTTGAAAATTAAAAAAGGCGATACCCGGGATCGTCATTTTTAGCTACCAAACATAGCAATAGACTTCGGGACTCTAGTAAATTGTCTCGCTGATTGATCTAATGCTTTATGCATCTCTTTAGCCATATGCTCTTTAACTACATGAGTTTGGGCTTGAGCCACATCACGCATTGCTTTATCTCTACTAACTTGGCTTGGATTAAGCTTTTTAAGCATAGTAGGTGTTTGTACTTGTCTTGATTGAGGGCTTTGGCTTTGAATTTCATTACGAATAATTGCTTGATGAAGTTGCTCTGCTTTAGCCATTTGTTTATTTCTAAGATCAAAAGCTGCTTCTGGTAATTTATCAGCATGTCTTTCTAGCACTGAGCTTGCTATCTGTTGAAGACTAGGTCTGTTTTTAAGGTAATCACTGGCATCCTTTGGTAAACGCTTATAATGATAGCCTCTGAGCCTTGAATCTACCAATTCTTTAATTGACTGCCCTTTGTGTACTGTTGTTGTTTTCATTGTAATTTGTCCCTATTGCCCCTGCCGATGGACATATTTAACTAAATCAAAGTTAAAACGAGGTTAAGAAGCTTTAATGACCGCCTTCTTAACCCTCAAAAGCACTATTTAACATTTTTTTCAGTAAATACTTACCATTTTGCTTGAGTTCTATTGCTATTATTATCCCTCGCGTCAATAACTGGATTCGTCCTTTTTATTGGTTGCAATTTAAGCTTCTTGGCAAAGGCCTGGTTCGCTGAAAACCCAAAGAAAGCATAAGGACAAATCAATGGCCCTCAAAAAATACAAACCCACAACACCTGGCTCTCGCGGAACTATCCTTTTGGATCGTTCTGATGTTACAACTAACAAGCCAGAAAGAACTTTAACTAGTAAACTTCGGAAACACACCGGAAGAAACAACACCGGCAAGATTACTTGTCGTCACAAAGGTGGTGGTAACAAGAAGAAATATCGTGATATCGATTTTAAGCGTAATAAATTTGGCATCAAAGCTAAAGTTAGTACTATTGAGTACGATCCAAACCGCAATGTGCATATCGCTCTTCTTGTGTATGCAGATGGCGAAAAAAGATATATTCTATGCCCGAAAGGATTAACAATTGGTGCGATTGTTGAATCAGGACCTGAAGCAGAGATCAAATCTGGTAACGCCTTAGCGATCAGAGATCTACCTCTTGGTTCTACTATTCACAATATCGAACTTACTCCTGGTAAAGGAGCTCAAATGGTGAGATCTGCTGGTAATTCAGCTCAGCTTCTTGCAAAAGAAGATGAACTTGCTACTTTAAGACTTCCATCTGGTGAGATGCGTAGAGTCAAAGTTGATTGCATGGCTACACTTGGTGAGCTTGGCAATTCTGACTGGAAAAATATCGTTTGGGGTAAAGCTGGTCGTAGACGTAAATTAGGTATCAGACCTACGGTACGTGGTTCTGCGATGAATCCAGTTGACCACCCTCATGGTGGTGGTGAAGGTAAAGCACCGATTGGTGGTATTCCTAAATCATTCACTGGTAAACGTCTTGGTCGTAAGACTCGTAAGCCGAAGAAGGCATCATCTAAGATGATCATTACAAACCGCAAAGGTAAAAAGATTTCATCAAAAGCATAAAAGGTAAAAAATGGCAAGATCACAGAAAAAAGGACCATATGTACACGAATCACTTTGGAAAAAGCTCCAAGTAATGCGTGCTTCAGGCGAAAAAAGAGTTATTAAGACTTACAAACGCGCATCAATGATATTGCCAGAGATGGTAAGTTTCACAATTGCAGTACACAATGGACGTAAGTTCATACCTGTTTATTGTACAGAGTCAATGGTCGGACATAGACTTGGTGAGTTTTCAATCACCAGAACATTTAAAGGACACTCTGGTTCGAAAAAAACCAAATAGTACGGAGATAAGACATGGCTAAAAAAGACCAAGAACAAAATACTAAGCATCCTGCAAAACAAAGTTTTGCTAGTGATGTTGACACACAAGAGGTCGGGACGGTGCAAAGCACTGGTTCCGCTAAAGAAGATAAAAAGGACTCAAGCAAGATGTCTAATGTAGTAGAAGAAACGGCTGAAAAAAAACCAGCTAAAAAAGCTTCAGCTAAGAAAACAAAAGAGGTTGAAAAGAAACCTGCCAAAGCAACTAATGCTAAAACAGAAACAAAAGTAGTAGAAGCATCAAGTACTGAAACGAAGCCTGAGACCAAACTTGTTAGAGCAAGAATTGGTTTTATGAGACAAACGGCCCGCAAGGTTCGTCGTTGCGTGAATTTAATTCGTACAATGACTGCCGGTGATGCTGTTACACAGCTCGGCTTTGCACCTTATGCAGCAGCTTTGCCAATAAAAAAATTAATCGAAAGTGCAATGGCTAACGCTAGTCACAACTTTGCAATACAGAACCCTGAAAATCTCAAGATCTCTCAGCTTTTAGTTGATGATGGTGTAGTTTACAAAAGATGGAGAGCCGTTAGCAAAGGAACAGCTCACAGTATCAAAAAGAGAACTGCACAAGTGAGATTAGTTTTAAGTGAGATGAATGCAGCAGAATACGCAGCATATGTTTGGGATAATTCACCACGTAACAAAAAAAAGGGCAAGGTAGCATAGTATGGGACAGAAGATACCACCAAAAGCTAATAGATTAGGTATAACAGAAGTTGCTGATTCAACTACTTTTGCAGAATTTAGATCAGGTGAGTTTGCAACAATTCTACAAGAGGATACAGCAATCAGAACCTACGTCAAAAAGAAATTAAAGAACGCTGGTGTTAGTAAAATACTTATCCAACGCAAGCCTGGACAAATCCAAGCTGGTATTGTGACTGCTAGACCTGGTTTAGTTTTCGGTAAAGCCGGTGAGGGACTTGAAATTATCAAGGCGGAGCTTTCATCTTTAGTTAATAGACCAGACCTTAATCTAATTGTTAACGTGTTTGAAGTTAATAAAGCGGACCTTGATGCTCAATTAATAGCTGAAGGTATTGCTCAACAACTTGAAAGAAGAATAGCTTTCAGAAGAGCAATGAAGCAATCAATCCAAAGAGGAATGAGAGCTGGAGCCAAGGGTATCAAAATCATGTGTTCTGGAAGACTTTCAGGGATTGAGATTGCTCGTAGTGAGAAAACTCAAGAGGGAAGCGTTCCATGTCACACATGGAGAGCAGATATTGATTACGGTTTTGCTGAAGCGCAAACTACTTATGGAATCATCGGCATCAAAGTATGGCTTAACAAAGGACTTCTTGAGCCAGGTCAAAAATCTAGACCTAATATCAAGGCTGCTGCCGGACAATCAAAAGAGGAAACTGCTGGCTCTGCAGCTTAAGGAAGACTTATGTTATTACCAAAGAGAACTAAACATAGAAAACAAATGCGCGGCAGAATGAAGGGTAAAGAGACCCGCGGGGCTGAAGTTCATTTCGGAGAGATCGGTTTACAGGCACTTGAGCCAGGCTGGATCACTTCAAGACAAATCGAAGCTGCTCGTCGTGCTATGACTCGTCATATCAAACGTGGTGGACAGATTTGGATTCGTATTTTCCCTGATAAGCCTGTTACTCAAAAACCGGCTGAAACGCGTATGGGAGCGGGTAAAGGAAGTCCAGAGTATTGGGTATCTGTTGTTAGACCGGGAAGAATTATTTTTGAAATTGCTGGTATCGATTTATCAATTGCAAGAAGAGCACTTGATTTAGCATCAGCTAAATTCCCTATCAAATGCAAGGTTGTTATTAGAGAAGGAGTTGAAGCATGATACTAAAGACTAAGGATATAAGAGATAAAACTACAGTCGAACTTCAAGAAGAACTTGTGAAATTACGCAAAGAACTTTTTGAATCCAAGATGTCATTTCATTCGCGCAAATTAGAGAACACATCAACTATTAACCAGTTGAAAAAATCAATCGCACGAATATTAACTATCATCACCGAAAAAGAGGCCGAAGGATAAATTATGCCAAAAAAAATATTAAGAGGTAAAGTCGTAAGCGACAAAATGGATAAAGGAATTACTGTGCAAGTACTTCGTAAGAAAAAGCACAAGCTTTATCAAAAAGTAATCAACTTTACAACCAAGTTCATGGCTCATGACGAAGAGAATTCTGCAAAAGAAGGCGATTCAGTTGTGATCGAAGAATGTAGACCATATTCAAAACACAAAACTTGGATATTGACAGAAGTAACGGAGAGAGCTGTATAAGCTAAGGAAAAGAAGAATATGTTAGGTCAAGAATCAGAACTCGATGTAGCCGACAACTCAGGCGCAAAAAGAATTAGAGTAATTAGAGTGCTTAAAGCCAACTCTAACCTTGCTACTTTGGGTGATACTGTGGTTGCAACGGTTAAAGATGCAATGCCAAATATGCCTGTTAAAAAATCAGACGTTATTAAAGCAGTTGTAGTAAGAATCAAAAAACGTAAGAAACGTAAGGATGGAAGTTGGATTAGTTTCGACCAAAATGCTTGTGTTCTTATTGATAAAGACGGTAACCCAAGAGGTTCTCGCGTTTTTGGACCAATTGCTCGTGAACTTCGTGAGAAGGGATATATGAAAATCATCTCGCTAGCACAGGAGGTGGTTTAGCCGTGGCTCTTTTGTCCGATTACTGCGTTGCTTTAAGATTTTCGGAGTCCTCATTATGGGCTCACATAGCTCCGGCTCCTCAAACCTTAAGCGCCTTGTACTCGAACAAAATATCTCACTCTAAACAAATATCTCATTAGGAAATTAATAACAATGCAAAAACAAGTAAAAAGAAAAATCAGATACACCAAAGCAGCTAAGTCGCCAATCATCAAGAAAGGCAATGTGGTATTGGCTTCTGAGGCACTAGTCAAAAAAGGTCGCCGTAACTTACAAACTAAGATGCACATCAATCGTGGTGATGAAGTTGTAGTTATCAGTGGTGATGACGTAGGCAAAATCGGCAAAGTTATTGAGGTGTTTAAAGACCAATCTAAGATCATAGTTGAAGGTGTAAACATCATAAAAAGACATCGCAAATCAAATGCTCCGGGACAAGAAGGTGAGATTGTTGAAATCGAAGCACCTATTTTCTCTTGCAAAGTTATGCTATGGGATGGCGAAAACAAAAAAGCTTCAAGACTAGCTCACAAAGAGCTTGAAAGTGGAGCTAAAGTAAGAATTTACAAAACAAGCGGAGAGCAAATTGATTAACGAAGTTAATCAAGAACTAACGCCGCAGCGTAGCGAAGACGGACAAGGAAAACATCATGACACTTAAAATGAAAGAAAAATACGAAAAAGAAGCGAAAGCAAAGATCAAAGCGAGACTTGGGATTAGCAATGAGTATGCGATACCGAAGCTCGAGAAAATCAATATCAACTTTGGACTTGGTGAATCTGCGACTAACGCTAAGACACTGGAGAACGCAATTGCTGACTTGGTTAATATCGCTGGTCAAAAACCAGTGGTAACGAGAGCTAAAAAATCCATCGCAACTTTTAAGTTGAGAGAAGAAGCAGCTGTTGGACTCAAAGTCACTCTACGTAAGGATCGTATGTATCATTTTCTTTCCAAGCTAATTAACGTAGCACTCCCACGTGTTAGAGATTTTCATGGTCTATCTTTCAAAAGTTTTGATGGTAGAGGCAACTATAGTTTTGGTCTTAAGGAGCAATTAGTGTTTCCTGAGATCAAGTATGACAAAATAGACGCAGTCAGAGGAATGGATATCACTATCTGTACAACTGCAAGAACAAACGAAGAAGCGAAAGTATTGCTTGAAGAAATGGGTTTCCCATTCCGCAAACCTACAGACGCGCAACAAAAAAAGATGGATAAGACCGCATAGGTCGCGTCGGAGCGAAGCGAAGACGGAAGGAGATTAATTATGGCAAAAAAATCATGTATTGAAAAAGCACAGAAGAAAAAAAGACTTATCACAAAGTTTGCGACCAAGAGAGCAGAGCTCAAAAAAGCAATGGCTAATCCAGAGCTAGACTTTGAAGCTAAGATTAATATTCAAAAACAACTTGAGTCACTTCCTTTGAATTCTTGCAAAGTACGTGACCGCAATAGATGCTGGTTAACAGGTAGACCACGTGGCTATCACAGAGATTTGGGCGTTTGTCGTAACGCTTTGAGATTGATGGCTCACCAAGGAATGGTTCCTGGAATGACAAAGGCTAGCTGGTAAGAGGTATTACAATGACAACAACAACAACAATAGAAGAAAAGAAAAAAGTAAAAACTACTGGAACGACCAATGACCCAATTGCAGATTTTTTGACGAGAATCAGAAACACGCTAATGGTTCAAAAGAGAACTGTCAAAGTTGCCTATAGCAAATTTAAACTAGAATTAGCTAATCTACTTGTCAAAGAAGGGTATCTTGAGTCAGTTGGGATAGTAGATGATGAGAATATCGCTACAAAATCCATAGAACTTACTTTGAGATATGTAGATGGCAAAGCTGCAATACAAGGACTTAAGAAGTATTCGAAGCCTGGACTTCGTAAATATACTAAAGCACAGTATGCTCCGAGAGTTCTTAACGGACTTGGTGTAAGCATATTAACTACTAGTAAAGGTCTTAAGACAGACAGAACTGCTAGAAAAGAGAAAATCGGGGGCGAAATTCTTTGCCAAGTATGGTAGCCCTAACACGTTCTATAACGGGCTTACAGCTTACAACAAAGATTAACGAGAGGATAAATTATGTCAAGGATCGGTAAAAAAGAAATTAATGTACCAGCAGGAGTCGATGTCACAATCGAGTCTAAAGATGGTGGACAGTTTGTCAAGGTTAAAGGTCCTAAGGGTGAACTTCACCGTCAATTTAGACCTGAGATTCTTATCAACCAAGAAGCTGCTGTATTAACAGTAGCCCGCAAAGTTGAAACCAGAATGTCAAGATCCTTACATGGTCTTTCACGTACTTTACTTAGCAACATGGTTGTTGGAGTATCAGAAGGATTCTCTAAGAATCTTGAGATAGTCGGTGTAGGTTACAGAGCAACTCTGAAAGGTACTAGTCTTGATTTTCAAGTAGGTAAATCACATCCTGTAATTATAGATCCTCCTTCAGGAATTGAGTTTAAAGTAGAAGCTAACACCAAGCTAACTATTTCAGGACCTGATAAGGAATTGGTTGGGCAAATTGCTGCAAATATCATTGCAATTAGACCACCAGAGCCATACAAGGGTAAAGGTATTAGAATAGCTGGACAAAAAATCAGACGCAAGGCAGGTAAATCAGCGTCTAAAGGTTAAGGGAATAAATTATGACACAAGCAAGTAGAAGAGATAAAACAGTCAAGAGACATAGAAGAGCTAGAAAAAAAGTTTCTGGTAGTGTCGCAAGGCCTAGATTGGCTGTACATAGATCAAATAAGCATATATCAGCGCAAATTATCAATGATGATGATTCAAAAACAATAGTTGCTGTTGCTTCTTATTCTAAAGAATTCAAAGGACTAATCAAGGGTACTGATAAAGCAGGTGCTGAAGCGATTGGTAAAGCAATTGCAGAGAAAGCGAAGGCTGAAGGTCTAAGCAAAGTGGTATTTGATTGTGGTGGTAATCTTTATCATGGTAGAGTTCAAGCATTAGCGGATGCGGCAAGAAAAGCAGGATTGGAGTTTTAAATACTGATGTCAGAAGAAAAAAAAGAAATTAATACAGAAGAAGTGAAGCCAGTTGAAGTAACGGCAGAAACTAAGCCAGTTGTGGAAGTGAAGCCAGTTGAAGTAACGGCAGAAGCTAAACCAGCTGAGGAAGTGAAGCCAGTTGAAGTAACGGCAGAAACTAAGCCAGCAGAAACTAAAGCAGTTGTGGCTGATGGTACTCCTCGAGCTCCAAGTAAAGAGAGTAGAGAAGCTGCTGCAGAACTAAGAAATAGACAACAAGCTCCTCGCGGCCCTAGGGCACAGACTGGTCAAACTGGACCTGGTGGACAAGCTGGACCCGGCGGTCAAGGTGGATCTAGAGGACCTGGTGGTCCTGGCGGAAACAGAAGACCTGGTGGACCTGGTGGACCTGGTGGACAAGGTGGTGGTCACGGCAAAAGACGTAGATCAGACGAGCCTGAACAATCTGAATATACCGAGAAAGTAGTTCAAGTACGCCGTGTAACTAAAGTAGTCAAGGGTGGTAAAAAATTAAGTTTTAGAGTTGCTGTAATTATTGGAAACGAAAAAGGCAAAGTTGGAGTTGGAGTTGGTAAAGCTGCTGAAGTTTTGATCGCAATCAAAAAAGCAATTTCTGACGCTAAGAAAAAACTAGTTGATATTTCAACAATTGGTACAAGTATTTCTCATCCAGT
This sequence comes from Cyanobacteriota bacterium, assembly GCA_027618255.1. Classification (NCBI taxonomy): domain Bacteria; kingdom Bacillati; phylum Cyanobacteriota; species Cyanobacteriota bacterium. The sequence continues at coordinate 2,751 of JAQCFG010000048.1, read as the reverse complement.
TTACGGTGTTGCTGGTGGCTCCAAGGTTTTACTCAAGCCTGCTGCTGATGGTACTGGAATTATTGCTGGTGGTACTGCTCGTATAGTACTTGAGCTTGCTGGAGTTGGTGATATTCTTGCTAAATCACAGGGATCTAAGTCATCACTTAATCTTGCACGTGCAACAATTCAAGCACTTCAACAACTTCGTAGCTTTAAAGAAGTTGCGGCAATTAGAGGACTATCAATTAAGGAGATGTTGTTTTAGGTAAACATCATTGCAATTGCAAAGAATTTAAGGAAAGAAAAATGGCAACAGAAACAAAAAAATTATCAATAAAACTAGTGAGAGGTATTTGCAAGGCTGATAAACATCAAACCAAAATACTAAACGCACTTGGCATTCGTAAGTCTAAGCAAGTAGTGCATCATCACAATGGTCCAACCATCCTTGGGATGCTTGATCGAGTTGCTCATTTAGTTGAGGTGACAAATAACTAATATTTTTGTAGAAATTGCAAGACAACTAGTTTGGAGAATAAATTATCATGGCAGAAACATTAAAGAAATTAAGATCAGCGAAAGGCGCAACCAAAGTCGGCGAAAGAGTCGGTAGAGGTATTAGTTCTGGGTCTGGTAAGACTAGTGGTCGCGGTCACCGCGGACAAAAATGTCGTAGTGGTTATTCAAGACAGCCTTGGCGTGAAGGTGGACAAACTCCACTTTACCGTAGATTACCAAAGAGACAAGTTAACACTAGAGTTAACCGTAAAGAATACAGTGAAATTAATTTAGCTGATTTGCAAATCTTTGCTGATAACGGAATTACTGATATTGATGTAATCACACTTGTTGAGCATGGCAAATTCAAAGTAATCAGCAAATGGGGCGTTAAAGTGCTTGGCAATGGTGCAATAACTACTGCTATTACTGTTAGAGCTGAAAAATTCTCTGCCTCTGCTAAAGAAGCTATTGAAAAAGCTGGCGGTAAAGCCCTTATTACTGTAATTGATGAAGAAACTGCTGCATAAGCCTTTACATTCTCTTAGATTTACTTTATTATATTCTACTGTGGTTATCCTTTAGGAACTTTTTATATTCTATTGGAGTCTTAAATCACAGGACATCAAGATGTTAAAAGAAGTAATCAAATTAGACATTAACACTTTAACAGACTATGAGCTTGACCTCGGTGAGCTTGATAGTACTTTTGATGAGGTGCTAGCAAAAGCAGATTACCATATTAACTTTGCCGGATATGATCAAAACATAATCTTTGACATGGTTTCAGAGCAAGGTTTAATTAGCTCTCTTGATGATTTAGCTATCAGTATCAAAGAAACTGTAACTGAATACGATTTAACAGGTACTCAAAGCCTAATATTTACTTTTATTGGTGATGAGATAAATTATTCATCCAAGCCGCTTGATCAAGAATTTGACCTTGAAATAATCATATAGAGCCAAGCCCTCTTATCTGGATGTTTATCTTGGCTAATTCTGTGGAACATATACTATAGCCTATCAATTAGGCTGTTTTGTTTATGAAACTCCTTCAACGCAAATGGACAGAAGACAAAGGCTGGGTAACTATCAGCGATAGTCTTGGTGCTTATAAAGGATTTGCACAATTAGTTTTGATTTTTGGTTCTACTGATGCTCTGAAGAATAAAGATCTATACAAGGATATTAAAGAAGAATTCTCTGATGCCAAGATTGCTGGTTGCGCTACTGCTGGTGAGATTTGTGGTGATGGCTTGCTTAATGACTCTGTCATTATGACTGTAATCTATTTTGAATATTCAACAATCGAAACAAGTGCAATTTTCTTAGATCAATACCCTGGATTTAATTTAAAACAAATTGCTCAAGAGCTAATTAAAGCGATCCCAATAACGGATTTGGTTCATGTTTTTGTACTCTCCGATGGTATTGAAATCAATGGTAGCGAACTAGTTAAGGGATTCAGATCAGTAGTACCCAAAGGAGTTAGCGTCACTGGCGGGCTTTCAGGTGATTACTATAGATTCTTAGAGGCGCCAGTGGTAGCTGATGTTATGGCTTGTAAAAATACCATTATGGTAATTGGGTTCTACGGTAAGAATCTGACTATTGCAACCAGCTCAAGAGCAGGTTGGGAAGAGTTTGGCGGTGAAAAAGAAATTACCAAATCCAAAGGTAACAAACTATATACATTAAATGGGGATTCGGCTCTACCGTTTTATGAGAGATATTTGGGTGATTCTTTTAAAGAAGTACCAGCTTCAAGTATTCATTTTCCTATAAGTATTAAGCGAGTGGGAGATGACAATTGGATGACCAGGACGATAATAGGAATTGACCGTGAAGAAGGTAGTTTGACATTTGCTGGTGATGTACCAATGGGTTGTACTGCTAGGTTAATGAAAACGGATACTCAATTGTTAATAGAAAGTTCAAAACAGGCAGCGATGGACATCAAAAAGCGCTTGGGTCATCCTGATTTGGCAATCCTGATTAGTTGTTTTGGACGAAGAGGTGTAATGGTTAAAGATACCTCTAAAGAGCTGCTAGCAGTTAAAAATGTCTTTGGTGATACAACGGTTATAACGGGTTTTTATTCTTATGGAGAGATTGCTCCATTCAAGGGTGGTACTACGTTTGAATTACATAACCAGACTATGACAATTACTGCAATTTCAGAACACCAGCCATGAATCTAAATAGACTTGTTTCGAAAGTCAATATTATCCTAAAAGCAACACGCAACATTCGTTGCGGTTGCTACCTTTT
>JAQCFG010000047.1 GCA_027618255.1 Cyanobacteriota bacterium | reverse complement strand
TTTCACGTCATTTGCTGCTGACACTATTGATTTTGAAGCTATTGGCGACACGCTAGCTTTGGATGCAACGACAACAATCGATCTAAACGGTTCAGATTTAAATTTCAATGGTGGACTTCTGATGCTTGATGATTCCGCACAGAACGTTGGTATAGGTACCGCAACTCCTGCAACCAAACTCGAAGTTAATGGAACTACATTAGCAACAACAATGCTAACTAAAACAGTAACTAACAACACAACAGCTGCAACTATCACAGTTGATTGGAATGTCGGTAACAAACAAAAAGTTACTCTTAATCAAGCTGGGCACACTGTGAATTTCACAAATCCAACCGGCGGCATAGGTTCGTTCTCTTTGATTATTTATCAAGATGGTACTGGTAGTAGAACTGTAACAACCTGGGACACTGATATCAAATGGCCAAGTGGCACAGCGCCAACACTGTCAAGCACTGCTTCTGCCTTAGACGTAATTACTTGCATCTATGATGGAACCAACTATCTGTGCCAAGCAGGACTTGATTTCCAATAACATAAGCCACCCGTACCTAGTATTTTATATTCCCACAGATAATTACAATTAATGCGTACGTGTATACCGCAAATATTTTATTTGACATGAATTTCTTGTTAGACTTCAAAGCTAAATATGGAGTTTAAATCATGACACAAGCAACAATCTGTTATCCAAATGCCTTCTATCATGTATGTGCAAGAGGATCAAATAAAAAAAAACTGTTTAAAGACTTTTCAGACTACGATTATTTCTTTAAATTACTAAAACGTTCAGTAATTAAATTCAACCTTAGAGTACATGCATACTGCCTCTTACCAAATCACTATCATCTATACCTTCAAACACCAAATGCAAACTTGCCGGTTATAATGAAACATATAAATGAATCATATGCAAAATATTTTGTAAAAAAATATCTCAAAGAACAGTCTGGGCATGTCTTTGGTCAGCGCTATCAAAGACAATTAGTGCAGAATGAAACTTATAGTAAAACTTTATTTGTCTATATAATGTTCAACAGTTACAAGCACAATAAAAACATAAAACCGAGTCAATGGCCTTACACTAGCTACAGAGCAATTTCTGGAGAGATAAAGCTACCAGACTTTCTATCTACAGACTTGTTTAAATCAAGTTTTATAGACATAAATGATTTTTATAAATTTTCAACCAAGTTTGACTATGCTTGGAATCCAGCAAAAGAAGCCATTGCTCAATTTTTCCTTGGAGATGAAGACTTTGCACAAAACATCATCAATAGATACATTGACCTAGAAAATGAGAATCTTAACTCGATAGTCAAAATGCGCAATTACATGGGACCAAACCGAATTATGAGTTACATTAGTCAATTAGATTTAAGCAATAGAGACAAAACAGACTCTATTATTTACCTACTTCGTGAATTTACTGATTTAACACGCAATGATGTAGGCACATTATTAGGAGTAAGCAAGGACGTTATTACGCAAAGGCATCACAAAACGCGACAAAAGATTGAATGCAATCCAAAGTGGTCCAATATCCTTAGTTTAGAAGCATTAATTTCAAATAGCTTATCTGTTGAGATATAACATACTAGGTACGGGTGGCTAGTATTCTGGAAAACGATCATCGTTTGATGCATCATCAAAATTACTATCATCACCTAAATCTGTATCTTCTGCAAATTCATTAAACTCTTCAAATTCCAAATCTTCATCTTCTGGATAAACTTCATCATCAGCCAAAACGGCATCTAGCTTAGAATTGAGTTCTTCGTCTTCATCATCTTCAAACAAATCCTGTAGATCAATCAAATTGAGAGGAATATCGTCATCCGTTTTGACAGAAGAATCTTCTTTAATATCAGCATCACTATTTAAAACATCTTGAAGCAATTTATCCATATCTTCATCAATTTCAAAATCATCAAGATCAAGCTCTCCAATCATTTCTAGATCGGCATCGCTTGGTTCTCCAACCGCTTGGGCCAGAGCTTGGTTTAGTTGTCGTGGTTCTGATTCCATCTTAACTTCTCCAACTTCCTCTACAATATCAGGAAGATCAATAATTTTATGCCCCAAATAACGCTCAAAAGCAACACGAATTAGCTCCAATTGACTAGAAAAACTAGCGTCTAAACGCCCGCCTTGAGTCTCAACAATGCAAGAACCCATATCTACCGTATCATCAGCTTTAAAGTGGATTTTAACCTTGGAATCGACTACTTTACTGAGCATTGAGCCTAAATACTCAGATTTAGTTTCATCTGCTGAATTAAGGCTAATTGTCATTAAACCTCCAGTAGTAGCCACTTTAGCAACAGCCTGCGTTACCTGATCAGCTATTAACAGAGTATTAAACCTAGCTTCGGCACCAAGTATTTGCCTAACGACATCAAGCGCCAATGCAGCAATCTCTGTTTTGGCTTCGTTTAAAGTAGCAGTTTTAAGATCTTGAAAACTAGCGAGTATATCCATCAACTCTGCTATATAACTATCAGCTCGAGTCATAGCTTCATCAAAAGCATCTTCTCTAGCTTTTGCAATAATTGAGTCTTGTTCAATCCTTGCCTTTTCCAGTTTTTTATACTCTAGTCGAATTTCCTCACCTTGTCTTTCAGCTTCTTGATTAGCATTAGTCAAAATTGTTTCAGCTTCAATTCGTGCAGTTTCTAATTCTTGATTAATCTGATCAAGCACAACAGCTTTATGTTGAGAAATTTCTTTTTCTTTGAGCTCTAACAATTCAGCAACTCGATCCTGCGTCAAAGCCTCCGCATCTCTTTCAACAACAGGATTAAAGCCATTACCATTAGAGCTTTGTTGATCATAAGTCTCAGGTAATTCAAAGTCTTCAATCTGCACCTTTTCAAGTACTAGAGCTTCATCAACTCCATAAACTTCTTCAAGTATAGATTTCTTAAAAAGCATTAGGCTAATTCACCTCTTCTAATACTTGCTCATCAATGATTCTTGCAAGCGCATGTGACAAGTTTGGTCTATTACTTGATTTAGACAAACGATATTCAATATAGCCTTTGACTTTAGGACGTTCAGAGCCTAAGTAGCTGAGACTCTTTTGACGCTTAGATTCTTCATTGACATTGTCAATCAATCGATAAAATTCAGGCCAGGTATTGGCAAAATAATCCCAATCCTCTTGCGACAAAGTCTCATCAATAGTAAGATCCACATCACTAATCCTTTGCACCAACGGCAAAGGCAGTTGCTCAAATATAGTTTTTTGGGTCGCAGGGGGTAAAGACCTAAGTATTAAAGCTAATGATTTTAATTTACGATCTGTCTTCATTCAACATCCTCTTCTAACCAAGTTTGAATTTTTCGTGCCAAAATCTCTGGCTTCTTATTAGCTACTGATTGGAAATTATTTAATAAATTATCAAACTGCATTTGCTCTTGTTCAATAGCTGGTGAGTCATTGGAATAAGACCTCGCCTCGCCCTTTGCAGCAGACTTCTCTTGGACAAAAGAATCACCCATCATTTCTTTAAGCAAAGCCTCTTGTTGCTTTAAAGCCTCTGCCTCACCATAGTCCATACCAGGTTCATCATTAATTATTTCTTCAAACTCATTACCCAAACGAGGGTCCATTTCATTGGTATATTCTTTATTCGCTGCCGCACTTAAGAAATTCAAACTAATAATTGCAACCAAGAGTAAACCAAGCACAATTGCAATAATCGTAAAGATCTTAGTTATGCTACTCCAAATACCACCATGAAAAAAGTTAGTAACATTGGATACAAATCCAGTTTTCACTGGAGCTATTGCTTCAATATCATCACTCGCTCCTAAATTAACTACTGTAAGTTTCACATCATTGACACTAGCTTCTGGACCAATAATAGCTGCAACGCTTTCTCTGAGCTGTTCAAGAGACACCATTGTAGGTACTGACTTATCGACGGCAAGAGCAACAGTAACATTGGTTACACGTCCTGGAAGATAGGTTGTACTCTTTTGTTCAAAACTTGGCAAGAGAGTTTCATTAACACTCTCAGAATTATAGTTCTTGGAATTAGCTGCACCAGGTCCAGCTACATTGTCTTTACTACCAGCATTAAGAGTTTCAGAATCAGTTTGTCTTGCACCAACTGCACCGTCTTTATAGATAGTTTCTTGTTTCTCTACCTTTTCTCTACTGATAGAAGCGCTAATACTAACTTCATAAGCCTTAGGACCAAGCACTACATCTAAGTACTTAGTTACCCTGGCTTTAATTAACTTATTGGTACGTTCAATATCATCAATAAAATCGTCAGAATTCGCTTCATCATCTTCTTTAAAAGTGCTATAGTTTCTACCTTGAGTATCCACGATAGAAATCTTGTCCTTTTGCAAATCAGGTACATAACCTCTCAATAAATTCACAATACTTTTGATTTGTGATTTACTAAGTTCATCAGCTTCATTCATCAACTCTAGCTGCACAGTAGCTGTAGCTGTAGACTGCATTTCAGCAAAAAGTTGTTGCTCCGGGATATTGACTCGAACCGTAGCAGACTTAAAATCCTTCATGCGACTAATAATTCTAGATAGATCACCATTAATGGCTCTACCAAGTTTGATACGTTTATCATAATCACTAGCAGCCCAATCATTTTGATCAAACAAACCATAATCATCATCTTCTAATAAATTCGTTCTAGCCAAAACTAAGTAAGAACTTTCAATCGCTTTTTCAAAAACCTTAACCACGTAATCACCTGGTCTTTCACCTTGGTCAACTTTGGCATCAATGTTAACTGATTTTAATTTTGCAACAATTTCAAATGCTCTTGGTTGATCAATCTCTTGAACTAGGGGAACTAAGTCACCGCTATTTTCATCACCTTGTTTAGTACCAAAAATCATAAACCCAAATAATGCAAGAACAACAGCAATACCAATAAATGCATATATTCTTTTTTGTGGATCTGTAAAAATATCTTGTATAGTTGACTGAATACCCCCGTCAGTTTTGGACCGACCAGTATTATCAAAATTTAAATCATCTTCAGTTGTAACTTCACCAGCCATGCTCTAAATTTAATATTCCACATTTCTCTTCAGTTTTCAGGAAAAATACACCATTTAACCTAATCCTTAGAGATTAAACTTGCATACTAGATAATTTATCAAATGCTCCAACAACCTTTTGAGTCATCGCGGTTATTAACTTAAATGCCACTCCTGATTTACCAAGAGCAATCATGACTTCATGAATATCAACATTGCCTGTTTTTACGGCTTCAATACTTAATTTCTCTGGTTCACCCATAATATTGTTAGCCTTATTGAGCATTTGCGAGACTGTGTCACCGAAACTGGCTCCATTGACTTTGTCGCCAACACTAATGTGTCCGTGTAGCAATTTCTGTGCTCCTGGCATCGTAGGCATCTGAGGTAATTGTCCGTAGTTTTGCATAGCTCTATCTAACTAAATCAAAGTTATGATTTAGTTAAGCCAAGCCAAATTAGTTCTAAAATATAGGTCTTTTGATATAATTTCTGGTGTCAGAAGCTCAGATAACGGAAATGAGCTTATTTGGACGTATTTTAAAGGAGTATGTAAATGGCAGAAATGGAAACAATGGGACTTGCAATCGGTACTGGTTTAGCAGCATTAGGTGTAACTGGCCCAGCAATCGGTGTAGGACTAGTAGCTGGCAAAATGCTTGAGGGATCAGCAAGACAACCTGAACATACAGGATCATTATTCACAAACGCAATCATCTTTGCAGGTATGGCAGAAGCGCTAGGTATCCTTGCATGGTTAGTTTCGTTCTTATTATTTGGTAAAATTGGTTAATCACCAACGGAGTAAATTTTGGTTTCAATAAATTTCACGGCAGTAATCTTCGCGTTAAGCTTTATCGGCTTTCTTTATTTAATGAAGTTCGTCTTCTTTGATAAGGTTGCTGCTGTGATTGACCAAAGAGAAGGTCATATCAAAGACAAACTTGTAGCATCTAGGAAGGCACAAGAAAGGATCGAACAAGAAATCGAGAACCAAAATCCGAAAGAGCTTTTAGCACAAGCTAAATCAAGCTCAAGTAGCATCCTTAATGATGCAATGAATATTGCCACCAAGGACAAAGACAAACTAGTGAACGCAGCCAAAACTGAATTCAACAGTAAGTTAGAAGCTAGCCTAACTAGCCTCAAAAAAGAAGAAACTGAACTTAGAAAAAGCATCGATTCTATAATTACAGAATTGGTTGCAACAACAGTTGACAAGCTAATTTCAGAACTCAACACTAAAGAAAAGGCATTAAACTAATATGCACGGCGAAACAACATTAACTCAATTATTTCAAGAAAGTAATGCGATCAATTTCATATTTGCTGCAGCAATACTCTATTTCTTTTTGGTCAAAGTATTGCCAGAATCAGCATCTAAACGCAAGTCTGAACTAGAACAAGAAATAGCCAAAGCTCAAGAACTGAAAGAAGAAGCTGAAGCAAAATTAACCGAGCTAGAAAAAGAAATCGATAGAGCGAAGGCAGAATCAACAAGAATAATAAATAGCGCTAAAGACAACGCAGAAGACATTAAAAACAAAACAGTAGCTGCGGCTAAAGCAGAGATTGCCAAGCTCAATGCTAACGCAACAAAAGAAATTGAAATGCAAAGAATAATTGCAATTGAGAGTCTTCGCAAAGAAGTCGCAATTAGCGTCATTAACGAAACAGAAAAATCACTCAAATCTAAACAAGGTGAAATTGATTCTTTAATCAAAGACAAACTCAAAAAGGACTTGGCTAAGGTATAACGATGCAAAATCAAAAAAATAAACTCATTGCCAAGAAATATGCTGAAGCACTTGCTGAAATAAGACAAGGCCAGACAGTTATAGAAGATCTTGAATTAGTTAAATCAGTCTTTGAAACAAGTACCGAATTACTAGAGGTTTTTGCTAGTCCACAATTTCAAAGCCAAGGCAAAAAACAAGTACTTGTATCTGTCTTTGAAGGCAAAGTACAAAAAGAAGTACTCAATACATTGATGATTTTATTAGAGCGTCGCCGCATCCAGCTTGCACCTGCTTTAGCAGAATGCTACAAAGAGATTTATTACAAAAGAGAGAATATTGAGTTTGCCAAAGTCAGCTCAATGAACAAGCTTAAAACCAAAGAGCTTAATGAAATTAAAACTCAACTAGAAACTAGCTTCAATAGCAAAGTAGAAATCAACAATGAGCTAGATGAATCACTAATAGCTGGAATCAAAATCGAAATTGCAAATAAGGTGATCGACTCAAGTCTCAAGACTAAGTTGAAGAAATTGAAGTCACTTTTGCTTAATTAAGCACATTACTATATTTGCACCAAGCTACTTAAGATAAAGGTGTCAATTATTAGCAATTAGGTTTTTTTCACAAGTGCAACTTAGATTTTTGCTAAGATTCTAGCAAATGGAAAACCTAGTAATAGCAAGCGACCACGCTGCATATGAACTTAAAGAGCAGCTCAAAATTAAACTAGTGGCTAATGGCTATCAGCTAGTTGATTTAGGCTGCCATTCCAAGGATTCAGTACATTACCCTGATATTGCAAAGGAATTAGCCCAGTACGTACTAAAGCACAAATGCAAAGGTATATTGCTTTGCGGATCAGGAATTGGAGTTAGTATTACAGCTAATCGTTATCCAGGAATCTACGCTGCACTTGTAACAAGTGTAGAAATGGCAGAAATGAGTCGTCGTCATAATCATGCCAATGTTTTGATCATGGGATCTAGATTCATCAGCCCCGAACTGGCTGAACAAATCCTCGACAAGTGGTTAAACACGGAGCCAGAACTTGGTAGACATGAACAGCGAGTTGCCATGATAGATGGATAAATCTGGGTAAATATAGTTTAATGCGCAACATACTATCAGTATTGGTCGAAAATGAATCAGGAGTTCTTGCCAGAATATCCGGTATGTTTAGTCGTCGTGGTTACAATATTGAAAGTATTACAGTTGGAGCTTCTGAACATTCTGGTTTAAGTCGTATCATTATTGTTACCGACCTTGAAGATGTTGAACAAATACAAAAACAACTACACAAATTAATTAACACGATCAAAGTCAGCAATCTCTCTGAGACTAGTTTCGTTGATAGGGAACTTGCACTAATTAAAGTATCTAGTAAAATTCACCGTAGTGAGATCATTGAAATCTCATCTCTATTTCGTTCACGAATTATTGACGTGGCAGATGACTCTATAATCATCGAAGCACTAGGTGATAACGAAAAAATCTCCTCACTTATACAAATCCTTAGTCCTTATGGCATTAAAGAAGTTTCCAGGACTGGGACTATTGCTATGAGTCGCGGCAAGACCAAGTAAGGCTAAAGATTACCAAGTTGTAATCCCTGTTGGCGAGAATAAATTTGCTTACTAGTTTTTTTAATTTCTTGAAAAAAGCCAGGATCGATATTTCTGATGACAATCTTAGTAGTGCACGAATTTTAGATGGCACTTGATTTTGAGAACTAATCAAAGATTTGAGAATTTTCTCTAAAGCATTATGGCATTTCTCGATACAAGTAAGATAGTTATCACATTTATGGCTATCAGCCGCAGACTTAAGATCATATCAAGATTTTACCATCTCTGGCTCAAGACCAGAAGCCAATTGCTCTGCAATCCCAATATAATTAGCTGGCTCTAGTTTACTTAATTCAGCTTTAATAGCTGAATCTAGATCAAGCTCTTGAATAAATTTTTGAAAATCTTGAGTTGTTACTTTCTTGCCCCTAGTAAGAGTCTTAAGTTGCTCGTAAGGGATAGCAAGTCCTTCACGGCGCATAACAGTTTGAATAGCTTCAGCCAATACTTCAGGATGCTCATCAAGAGATTCTTGGACCTTTACATGATTGACTTTAGTTTTACTCAAACCCTTAAGCGTAGATTTATAGGCAAGCAGAGAATATGCAAAAGCAATTCCAAAATTGCGCAAGACTGTAGAATCGGTAAGATCTCTTTGCAAACGGGAGATTGGTAATTTGTTTTTAAAGAAGCCAAACAAAGCGTTTGCAAGCCCTAGATTACCCTCACTGTTTTCAAAATCAATGGGATTGACCTTGTGCGGCATGGTTGAAGAGCCAACTTCTTTGTCATTAGCTTTTTGGATAATCCAACCATCGCTAATATAACGCCAGATATCCTGATCAAAACTAATTACGATAGTGTTGAGGCGAGAAAAAATATCTGAAATCTCTGCCAAAGTATCATGTGACTCAATTTGAGTAGTGTACAAATTAGCTTCTAGTTTAATTGTTAGGTCTTGATTTAGAGTATCGATAAACCTAGCACTAAAATCAAGCCAATCTATATTAGGGAAGGCTACTTGATGAGCGTTATAGTTACCAGTCGCTCCGTTGAGCTTGGCTAGCATAGTAAAAGATTCTATTTGTTTGACTTGTCTGTGAATTCTTTGGGCAAAAACCTTGAATTCCTTACCAAAAGTAGTTGGTGACGCTGATTGTCCGTGAGTACGAGCGAGTATCGCTGTTGATTTATACTCTTGAGCCATAGCATCAAGCTTGCTCTCCAGTTCCTTGATGCAAGGTAGCATCACATCATTGACAGCCTCGCAAATCATCAAAGCATACGAGAGGTTATTGATGTCTTCAGAAGTGAGAGCAAAGTGAATCCACTCCTTGAGGTCTTCAAGTGAGTTGTCAGTGAGCTTGTCTTTAAGTAAGTACTCAACTGACTTAACATCATGATTAATTACAGATTCTTTGGCTTTGACATTAATTGCATCATCAAAACTAAAGTCCTTATATATAGAACGAAGTTGCTCGATCTCCCCTATTCCCAATTCCCTAATCCCCATTCCCTTTTGCCCGGCAAGGGCAATAAGGTATTCGACCTCAACTCTGACTCTATAACGAATCAAGGCTGCTTCACTAAAATAATTAGCTAAAGCGTCTACTTTGGCTCTATATCTACCGTCTATGGGACTAATTGCTTTGAGTTCTTGCATTAAACTTCTCTCCAGTAATCTGTTCAAAAATTTGAATATAACGGCTAGAAAGCTCAACTACCATTGCTTCAGGAGCTTCAGGTAAAACCTCATCCTTATAAGGATCACAGTTGTCTTTAAACCAGATACGCAGGAACTCTTTATCAAAGCTCTTAGGGTTAGCTCCATTGTCAAAAGCTTCTTGATAGGAATCTGCCATCCAATAACGAGATGAATCAGGTGTATGCACTTCATCAATCAAGACCAAGTTATCATTTTCATCAATTCCAAATTCATACTTAGTATCAACAAGAATCAAACCACGCTCTAAAGCAAGTTCTTGACCGCGTTTGAAGATTTTGATTGCAATATCATTTACTTCTTCGAGTCTTGCTTGACTAAGCAAACCCATTTCAACGATTTGTTTTGAGTTGACATTCTCATCACCTAGGTCTGACTTAGTTGTTGGAGTAAGTACAGGCTCAGGAAGTTTTTGGTTTTTGACTATGCCATCAGGCAATTGAAAGTCACCAAAATCTCTTTGACCATTGTTATAGACAGTCCAAAGTGAAGTAGAAGTAACCCCTGTAATATAGCCACGCACTATGATTTCTATTGGCAGTGGTTTGGTTTTCTTGGCAATGATTGTATTGTCGTCAGGTGAAGAGATCACGTGATTGGCTACTATGTCTTTGAATTGATCGAACCACCAAATACTCAGCTGATTGAGAACACTGCCTTTGTGAGGGATATGCGCGAGGACCCTATCAAAAGATGAATGTCTATCAGTCGTTACAATAGTCAAAGTGCCATTGTTATTGTCATAAATATCTCTGACCTTGCCTTCGCGCTTAACGCCGCTTAAGTTAGTTGTTTTAATTACGTTACTTGCATCAATTGTTTCTACTGTCATTTAACCTTTACCTCTTTATTACCCGCTACCACTTTACCGATAGTATAAAACTCCTTACCTGAAACACTTAGTTTGTTTTTGACTTTGGCTGCATCACTCGGATCAACAATGATGATCATACCAATACCCATATTAAATACTCTAAACATCTCTTCTCTAGAAACAGAACCAAGCTCTTGAATTAAATTAAAGATAGGCAATACAGGCCAAGTGCCGTCATTGATTTCCACTGCAACACCCTCAGGAAGCACTCTTGGGATATTTTCAGTAAATCCACCACCGGTGATATGAGCAAGTGAATGAACATCAATACCAGAATCTAAAATATCAAGAATTTCTTTGCCGTAACTCAAATGCGGCTTGAGTAAAACCTCGCCGATGCTTTGTCCGCCAAGTTCTACTGGCTGGTCGGTGACCTTGTGATCTTTCAGCAACACTGTGCGAGCAAGTGAATAACCATTGGTATGAAGTCCACTTGATTCGATTCCAATCAAAACATCACCAACTTTGACTTTCTCACCTGTAATCACTTTGGATTTTTCGACAATTCCAGTTATGCAACCAGCGATGTCATGCTCATTAGCTTGGTAAGTACCTGGCATCTCAGCTGTCTCACCTCCAACTAAAGAAAGACCGTTTTCTCTACAAGCCTTGCACATACCCTTGACGATATCTGCCATCAAGGCTGGATCAAGTTTGTCATGAGCGACGTAATCAAGAAAGGTAAGCCCGCGAGCTCCCATCACCAAAATATCATTAATACTATGATTGACGATATCCTCACCAACAGTATCAAACTTGTTCATTAGTTTAGCGACACTTAGCTTCGTGCCAACTCCATCAATACTTTGAACCAAAATTGGTTCTTTGTAATCATTAACTATTTGCTTCAAATCATAAAGAGCACCAAAGCTACCTAACCCAGTAATCACGGCACTTGAATGAGTACTTGCCACATCATCCTTGATAAGCAAAATAGTTTGACTACCTGCATCAATACTTACCCCAGCTTGTGAATATAAATCAGTTGCCATTTTAAACCTTTGTTTTTGTTTGTTGCGAAAGGTATTCTTCATAACCTATCTCTTCGAGCCTTGCAGAACGAGCTTCTACTTTGTCTTTCATGTCTTTTTTGAATGCAATTAGCTTATCGTGCATTGCTTGGTTTGAAGCTCCAATAATTTGTGCTGCTAATATCCCAGCGTTGCGAGCACCATCAATTGCGACCGTAGCAACAGGAACTCCTGGTGGCATTTGCACTGTAGCAAGCAGCGCATCCATACCATCAAGGCTGGATTTAATTGGTACTCCAATAATTGGCAGAGCTGAATGTGCTGCCATTGCTCCAGCTAAGTGAGCTGCCATTCCAGCTGCTGCAATAATGACCTTAAGACCTCTAGATTGAGCTGACTTTGCATAATCTGCTGCTCTATCAGGACAACGGTGAGCCGACATTACGGCAATCTCACTCTCAATACCTAGTTCCGTTAATACTTTAGCTGATTCTTTCATGACCCCAAGGTCAGAATCAGAGCCCATTACTATGCCTACTTGAATCGTCATCGAGACCAATTGTAGCATATTGCAATACCTAATCAAAATGAAATATCTAGGCCGAGATTGAACAATTAATAAGGCTGGTCAAATTAAAACCAATATCATTACGTTGATATTTGCCTTCAAAATTGATCTTGGCAGCAGCTTTATAAGCCTGACTGATAGCAGTCTCAAGGTCAGCGGCTATTGCAGTGACACCAAGTACTCTGCCGCCGTTAGTTACGAGCTTGTCTTCATCATGCTTAGTGCCAGCTTGAAAAACTACTATATCTTGTTCTTGATTAGCCTGATCAAGCCCAGTAATCTCCATGCCCTTAACATAGTCAGCAGGATAACCGCCAGAAGCAAGCACTATGCAAGCAGCACTTTGACCTGACCATTTAAGTTCGATTTGATCAAGTTTACCAACAAGGCTCGCTTCAATAATATCGACAAGATCAGTCTCAAGAGTTCTCATGTAGACTTGTGTTTCAGGATCACCAAAGCGTACATTGTATTCAAGCAGCTTTGGACCTGTTTTTGTGATTATAAGCCCAGGATAAAGCAAACCAACAAAAGGATTACCTTCTGCTTTCATTCCAGCGATTGTTGGCTTGACAACAGTTTCGTTAATCTCATTCAATTGTTTTTGATTAAGCCAAGGAAGCGGAGTGATAGTCCCCATACCACCAGTATTAGGTCCGGTATTGCCTTCACCAACTGGTTTATGATCCTGCGCTGATTGTAAGATCAGTGAATTAGTGCCATCGGCAAAAGCATGAATAGAAATCTCCTGCCCTTCCAAGAATTCTTCAATAACAACTTCATTACCAGCGTCTCCAAAAATCCTTGCAATAAAAATCTTAGTGAGAAAATCCTGAGCCTCTTTTTGATTTTGTGCAATTGCAACTCCCTTACCAAGAGCAAGACCGCTTGCTTTAATTACGATCGGGTAACCCTTGTCGTTACAATAATCCATTGCTGGATTCATTTCAGTAAACACCTGATACTCAGCTGTCGGGATATTGTGACGAGTCATAAAATCCTTAGCAAAAGCCTTAGAGGATTCAAGCCTAGCTGCTGCTTGAGCCGGTCCCCAGATCTTAAGTCCCTTCGCTTGAAAACTATCAACAATACCTTCACCTAAAGGATCATCCGGACCGACTATAGTAAGATCAATCGCTTCTTTATATGCCAGGTGTTCAAGTTTGCCAAAATCCATTACTTTAATATCGACGTTCACGACTTTATCAATGGAGGCAGTGCCAGGGTTACCAGGAGCTACAAATATCTTCTCTACTTGCGTTGATTGTGCTAATTTCCAGACTAGCGCATGCTCTCTACCACCAGATCCTATTACTAAGAGACGTTTTGACATAAGGATAAAAGCTTAGCATAGCTAGTTTTTGGGTACTGTTAGTGGGATTTCTAGAAATAATAGGTTGATTTATCTAGCCAGAATGGGTATAATTATCTAGTAAAACGCGGATACTTTATCTTGTGAAACGCGGGCGCTTTATCTAGTGAGACGAGGTATTTATGGCACAAAACTACAAAGAAATTGAAGCGGCAGCACTTAGCTGGCTTGAGGACAAATTAGATGAAGGTCGTATTGTTTTCAAAAAAACAGAACTGAAAATTACTATTTTTAAATATCTCAAATCTCAAGACTATGCAGTAGAACTTCATAGTAATTATTTCTTTGTCAAAAAAAAGGATGAATTTGCACAAGAAGCCTTTAAGCAGTACTACTGGAAAATACTTATTCAATTCTTAAATATCAGGTTTGATTCAGAGGATCAGAACCCTGCTTGGTACTTAACAGGTTCATATCCCTATGAATTTCTAGTCGATTCTATTAAAATCCCCAGCCAGCAAGAACAGATTACGATTTCAACGAAGGCAAGCTCCAACACTATTATTAATTTATATGCAGAACATCATTTAGTTCTTAGTCAAGACAAGGATTTTGAAAATAAAATCATTATCAAACATAGATTAATCGATGATGATGTTTATGTTCTCAAACCTGAATATATGATCCTTCAATCTAACTCTACTCAATATCAACTCTACGAAGAAAATATAGTCGCCTATCTCAAACAAAAAGTCCTTGACGCTGACTATGTTCTAGATTACTTTGCTAAGAACAGATCTCCTGTTTTACAGGCAAGGTTAATAGGTGCGTTAAAACAAATTGGTAACCAGGTTCTATCATTAAAATTACAAACTATATTCAATGACAGTAATTACAAAGTTGCAATTGAGAATCCTTTTAGCCGAGATTATAAATTACAAAAACCTGGTAAGCCAGCCTTTGTCACAAGATTTGGATTGTCGATGGCAAAAGCGATTAAAGCACTTGAAGGAATTGATCCACCGAGAAGACTCAACAAAGAAGTAGATAAAAAAGCCATTGATCAGTTTGTCATTGAAGACACCTATCATAACCTAACCATAGAGGGCTATGACGTAACGAGAGAGTTAATTAATGAAATTAACAATAAAGGATTAATTGAAGACCAAAGCAATCTAAGAAACACAGCTGCAATTGCTGGCTTCAAAAGAGTAATAGACCTAATCAAACAACTAGCAGGGACTGAGTACCAATTCACTCAGGATCTAACCGAAGCACTTTGGCAAGAACTCTGGTCACCAAGTATTAATGCTGGACTTTTCAAGTACCAAATAGATACTTATAGAAACCACATGGTCAGTATCAAAGGCTCCAACTCAGTGCCGCCGGGTCATGAAAAAATCCATCATTTATTAGAGGAGTTTTATAACCACGCCAATGATTTTGATAATGGCTTTAGGCAAGCTATCTTCTTGCATTTTTTCTATGTCTGGATTCACCCCCACTCAGACGGCAACGGTCGCATATCCCGCTTCCTAATGAACCTTGCCTTTATCAAGGACAAATACAAATGGCTGACTATCCCATCAGAAGATCGTAAGAATTATTTTGCAGCCTTGGAAAAATCACAGCTTGAGGATGATATTAGTTATTTTGCTGATTATATAAGAGGATTAGTAAGCAGTTAATGTAAAATATTGTTAGCTAATTCCCCTCAA
>JAQCFG010000046.1 GCA_027618255.1 Cyanobacteriota bacterium | reverse complement strand
CAATTAAGCCTATTGCCAAAGTTATTGGTAAATGTAGATTTGAGAATGGAATAGCTTCACCCTTAATATTGGATATAACAGTCATAGGCTCCGATACAATTTTGTATGCAGATGAAAATTTTCAAATTAAGAAATATAATTTTATTACTGAGGAGCACCAAGATACCGAATTAGAGAATTGTATCCCTCTGGGTTATATTGAGCCTTTGGAGCAAATTATCTGTAGAAAGATTGCTATGCCTATTAATAACTCTCCTGACACAGAGATTGTTACAGTAGATATTAATTCTTGGCAGGAAGTAGAGAATAGCTTAGTGCCGAAGTATGGTTTTGTTTCATACCTGCCAGAGATCAATGCTCTTATTTATTCCAAAGCACTTTGGGAACCTTATTACTATGACCTCTATTTATTTTCGTATGATTCAAATCGAGTAGAAAAAATCTACAAGGGACTTTTCTATACTGCTGTTTGGTTGAAGGATTTTGATTATCCTGGTATTGTCATAGATAAAGAAACTAATAAATAATGGCACGCTTTGACATAATTAGACCTGTTGCGAAGCATAGCTTGAGAGTAATTCGGCCTAACAACTCTATGAAGGCTGCTTAAGTTATAATAAATAACGATGAATTCCAAAGCAACAGCAGAATCGATAACAATCAAACTCCCTGATGGTTCGACCAAAGAACTTGGTGCAAAGAGCACAGGTCTAGATCTTGCCAAAGCTATTTCTAGTTCGCTTGCCAAGAAATCTATTGCAATAGAAGTGAATGGAGAGCTTGTTGATTTAAACAAAGAGCTTAATGATGGCGATGAAGTCAAGATTGTTACAGTTGGCGACAAAAAGAGTTATGAGATTTTGCGTCATACTACTTCGCATATTTTGGCTGCTGTGGTTCAAAAGAAATATCCGAATGCCAAGGTTGGAGTTGGTCCAGCTACAGAGAATGGATTCTTTTATGATTTTAGGATTGATGATTATAAGATCACAGATGAAGACTTGCTTGAGATAGAAAAAGAAATGAACAAGTTTGCTTCAGGTGCTTATACTCTGCAGCGAGAGTTTATTGGAGATGTTGATGCTAGGCTCAAAGAATTCAGAGCTATTGGTGAGAACTATAAGGCTGAATTATTAGAAGAACATCGTGATGATAATCCTTCTGAATATTTTTTCTTGGATAATAATGGCGTTAAAGTATGGTCAGACTTTTGTCGTGGACCACATTTGCCAAATACAAAGTTCATCAAGTCCGTCAAGCTCACTACTGTCTCTGGGGCTTATTGGCGCGGGGATGAAGCAAATGATGTGATGCAAAGGGTTTACGGTACTGTTTGGTGGAATGATGAAGAGCTTGAGCAATACTTGCATCGTAAAGAAGAAGCTGAGAAACGTGACCACCGTAAACTAGCTCGTACTATGGATTTATTTTCTATTCATGAAGAAGCTGGCGCTGGACTTATTCATTGGCACAGCAAACTAGCTACTGTAAGACAAGAGCTTGAAGATTTTTGGAAAAAAGAACATCGCAAAGCAGGTTACGAGTTTGTGGTTACTCCACATATTGCCAAGACGGAGCTTTGGGATATCTCAGGACATAATTCTTTTTATAAGGACAATATGTACTCACTTCAAGTTGATGATCAAGAATATATTCTCAAACCAATGAACTGTCCCTTTCATGTTTTGATATTCAAGGACAAGAAACATAGTTATAGAGAGCTTCCTGTGCGTATGGCAGAGATGGGAACGGTTTATCGCAATGAAGCTAGTGGTGCGGTACATGGCTTGGCTCGCGTTCGTGGTTTTACTCAAGATGACGCACATATTTTTTGTAGGCGTGATCAGTATGTTGATGAGATCAAGGGCGTTTATCGATTAATCCAAAAGATTTATGGAACTCTAGGGCTGGAATTCTCGGTAGAGGTTTCTACTAAGCCAGAGAAAGCCATTGGTGAAGATAGTCTTTGGGAATTTGCAGAAGCGGGTCTAAAGCAGGCGCTCAACGAGCTTGGTGCCTCTTATGATATTAATGCTGGTGATGGTGCTTTCTATGGCCCCAAGATTGATTTTCAGTTGAAGGATGCAATTGGTAGAGTTTGGCAAGGTGCAACTATTCAACTTGATTTTAATTTGCCAGAAAGATTTGATCTGACTTACAACACTGCTGATAATGAAACAGAAAGACCGGTGATGATTCATAGAGCGATCTTTGGTTCTCTTGAAAGAATTTGTATGGTTCTTATTGAGCATTTTGCTGGTGCTTTCCCGACTTGGCTAGCAGCTGATCAAGTGATGCTGGTTCCTGTCACTGACAAACATAATGCAGCAGCACAAAAAATTGCTGATGAATTAATTGAGAATGATATTAGAGCCAAAGTTGATAGCAGAGCAGAGCGTATGAATTACAAGATCAGAGACGCCCAAGAGAAACAAATCCCTTATATGCTTGTAATTGGAGACCAAGAAATTGAGAACAATGAAGTTAGCGTAAGATATAGGCGAGATAATAAACAAAAAACTATGCCAATAAGTGAATTTATTATGCAAATCCGGGAAGAAATTAAACAGAGAAGTTTAGACAGCTTCCTTGATTAAATTGGGAGATTTATCGTGGCCAGTAATAATTCTGATGAAGACAAAACAGTAATGTGTCTTGGCGCTCCTTTGCCAAAAGAGATTTTTGAAGAGATAAAAAAAATCCTTCGTCCACAAATTGGTGATATTCGTTGGAATGACCCACGTAATTGGTTTATTAATTTTCAAAGTTTTTTTAAAGCAAGACCTGAGCTTGATCTGAAAAAACTTAAAAACGCTTTAACTGAAAAGATTTATTATCCATATTATCCAATACTTTTACAACCAAGAGATTTAGTTTTATCTCCGTCTAATGCTAAGCCAAGAACTTTAGAATGGAAATTTGATATTCTGAAACTCAAAGACCCCAAAGCTAAGATACAAGATCAAATAGCTGGTTTAACGAATGCAATGCAAGAAATTTTGAAAGAATGTTCCTACTCACATCAAACTATGGAATGTAACCCTTCTTTGATTTGGGCAAGGATACCAGAATCAATGCACCAACAACCAAAGCAAATGAAGGCATTAGAAGAGCTAGTGCACACGAACATGGAGAAAAAACAGTTCTATTTAGAGAAGCTGTATATGGTTATGGTAACTAGGGATGAGTTTGGGTTGCAGTATGACTATACCGTTATCGAAGAATAATCTATTTTGTCCCTGAAGCTCCAGCTACTGCGTTACGCTCATTCTAATAAGTCATCATTGGCGGCTCAGCCAACTCATTTCTTCAACGACTTTTTATAACGCTCAACTTCTTCTTGTCTAATCACCAAGTCAAGAATAGTGTTGGACCCAATAGGATCTTGCAAACCACCTTGAACAATTGTAATCAGCATATCCTGCATACAAAACTGTGAAAGATATTTTTCGTTTTGTTCAGGGATTATGGTTTGAATTACTACAGCCTTGTTATCAATTAAATATTTGCCTAAAGCGACGATATGATTATCGATTAATGATTGATGGTTAGATTGACCAACCAAATCATCAAGACAGTCCAGTGACTTAGTGTTGACATGGTCTTGAGCTGGTTTGCCCCAGTAGATTTGTTCAAGAACAAGTTTGTTGTCTTTTTTGAATAATAATTCCAAGTCAGAGTGATGATTAGCTGTTCCAACACCAGGTACTTGAATCGTTGACGCAACTCCTGTCTTGTTGAGTGATTCACCTTTGAGCTGGGCTCTGAATTTATTTAGTGCTTCAAAAGAATCTGCGTAAACCATACTGTAGCGATTCTGCAGTCCTTTTTGAGTAAGCAAAATATCTAGAGCTGCTATTTTAGCTGCTTCAGAGTCTTGGATTGATTGAGCAGCTTTGAAATCCTCAAAGACATCTGCCGCTGCTTTGATCATTGCATCTGAATCAAGTCCCATTAATTCAGCAGTGAACATGCCAACTGGTGAGAACATAGAAAAACGGCCGCCAATATTGGGGTCGTTTGCCAGGAATGGAGGTTCTGTTCCAGTCTTAGCCTTGAGTTCAGCTCTTAGGTCATGCAAGAAATTCTTAGTGCCTTCGAGAGCTGGTTCGGTGATGAAAACAGATTGAGCTGCAAATTTGTTATAGCAATTGCTACCCCAGTGATTAAGAATAGTTGCCACGTTACGTCTCACTTCATCAGTCGTTCCTGATTTAGAGATGAAAATAAATAGAGTAGAGTCTAAATTAATTGAATCTAGTCTTGCAAGTAAAGAACTTGGATCTAAGTTATTTTGCACGATGAATTTGTTGCCGCTTGGAGTGAATTCGTTAAGTGAGTTTTGCAAAACTAATGAATTGATCCCAGAACCGCCCATGCCGACTATCAAGTAGTGCTGGTAATTCTTGGCGAGCATTGCTTTGGCTAATGCTTTAGTTGCTTGATTGGCTTCTAGTAGATAATCAAAGTCGAGCCATTTATAATATTCAAGTGGTTTAGTTCCATTTGCAGTAACAAGATTGTTTTGGACTTCTTTAAATTTATCTTCAAGTGAGGAAAGAAGTTGGTCGTAGTCGGCTTGGTGTAGAGCGACTGCGTTGTCAATATTGCTTAGTTTCTTGGTTAGTGTTTTGGTCATGCATGGAATTATACCAGCCCAGCTCAACAAGCATCGATGATGCCTAAGGACACGCTGAAAAACGAAGTTTGTCTAGTCGGGTCCATGCAAAATCTTCGATTTTGGGTCTTTTGTAAGACCTCATTACACGAAACCTTCGGTTTCGAAAGAGGTCTACTGCATTTTTTAGTGCATCCTTTAGAGACGGTAATATTCGCAATGACAAGTCGATGCATAGATTGAGCGATGATAAAAGGTCTGTCGGCAAGCTCTCAGTAAAAGAAGTAAATAGACTTAGTCAGCCTAGATAGCAATGCCTGTTATAATCTCAGTATTATGCGGATTCATCATAGATTTGCTGCTAAAATCCCATTTGTCCTACTCTTCTGCTGTTTGATTGGTGCAGGTCCAGTAAGTGCCAAGCTTAGTTTCTGGGATAGTATGATGCTCAATATCAAAAAATCTTTCACACCGTCTGAATTTATTTGCGATAAATACGAAGAAAGAGCTTATGAGACTCGGGTTTTGCGACCTGGCATGAGGCTACCATTTACTGAACTTAAACCAAGCAAGCGTTATTGTATTGAATGGCAAGAAGCTCCAGATGCAGCAATCGGCAAGACTTGTAAAAAATATGCTTATGAAAACAGTTCTGGAACCGAAAATGAGCAGTTCTATCAAAAGGTGACTAGATACCGTACTGTCTGCGTTGAAGGGCATAATAGCCATTAATCCTTGCTATTATGACGAATAATGCCCATTGAAGCTAAGAGCTAGTTCTTTTGGAGTAGAACTTTCATTCAAAAATAGACCATTCAATGGATACAAATATTATCAGGTTTGGGATTGAATATAATATTACGTCAGTACATACCCCGTAAACAGCAGCGCTCTTAACCCCATAAGAAAGTTGCTGTTTCTTTTTGTATTATGCTCATTGCGAGTCACTCAATAGCATCGTTACGCTCGCCCTCGTTGGTTTGAACCAAATCGGGACGCCCTGAGGGGCTCTTGCAAGCCTCGCTCTTGAGCAAGCCACAAGGCAAATAATGGTCCTTAAAAATGTTAAAGACCAATTTTAACCGCCTCGTAGCTTTCGCGAAGATGGAAAAGGAAAGCCAGCTAGCAGGTCAAACTGCTAACTGACTCGAACAAATCCAAATCAAGCTAACCAAAGGCAATAAATTAGTTTGATTTTGGATACTATGTCAAATTGTAAAAATGAAAATGATCTATATACTTATTAGGCCACAAATCGACATGTTTATAACATCAAAAACATCAAATTAATGAGAATTAATTTTAACTATAATGAACCAGTTTCTTTGAACTATAAAACGCCATCGAACTTGCAGCGAGTACAATCATAAAAAGTAACCAAGCAAGTGAAGAAGCGTAGCCCATGCGGAAGTCATCAAAGGCTGTCTGGTAAGTGTATAGCGAGTAGAACATTGTTGAGTTTTGTGGACCGCCGCTGGTCATCACATAGGCAGGTACAAAATATTGAAAGACTTGAATGATACCAATCACCACATTGAAAAAAATAGTTGGTGATAAAATTGGTAGCGTAATATGAATGAACTTCTCTAGTTCAGTTGCTCCATCTATTTCTGCAGATTCATAAAGTGACTCGGGGATGTTTTGCAAGCCAGCTAAATAGATGAGCATGGGATTACCTAGTGACCAAAAGCTCATAATAATGAGTGCTGGCAAAGCCCAATGAGGGTCGCCAAGCCAGAGCGGCCCTTGAATATGAAAGATAGCTAGAAACTGGTTGATCAGACCGCTAGAGTCGCCTTTGAAAATCCAGATCCAAGCGACACTGGATGCAACGATCGGAACTACGCTCGGTAAATAAAGGCAACTGCGATAGAAGCTACGTCCTTTGACTTTTTGATTTAATAAGATAGCCATTGCTAAGGCGATCATACTGCCCACTGGCAAACTAATAATTGCAAAGATCAGGGTTACTTTTAAAGAGGCAACTAGAGTCTTGTCTTGAAGCATCTCGATGTAATTAGCAAGTCCGGTAAATTCTGCGCTGCCAATTCCATCATAGTGAGTAAAGGAAAGAAAGAGACTTGCAATAATTGGTCCCAGTAAAAAAACTACTAGCCCAATTATCCACGGACTAAGAAAAAAGACTGCAGTCAGAGGTCTATGGCGTAGGCTTGGCATAATCAGTTGCGCAACAAGGATTGAATAGAGAAAGCAGTAGCTTCTTTGTTTGCTCTTGCAATACTGTCAGTCAGAGGGATATCCTTTGGACAGGCTTTGACACATTCTTGAGCATTACCACAATTGTTGAGACCGTTTTCAATTAGTGCACTAGTTCTTTCATCCTTAGTGCTTTGACCATTGGGGTGGCTATTAAACAATACTGCTTGTGAGATTGCTTGAGCTCCGATGAAACCATTGTCGTTTGTCCATTGCGGGCAAGCCTCTAGGCAGCAACCACAAGTCATGCAACGACTGAGGCTATAGTTTTCTTCTTGGATACTTGGATCAACCCTTGGTCCTTCACCTAAGTCATAGACGCCGTCTACTTGAATCCAGGCTTTGACTTTTTTGAGAGCTTCAAACATATTGGATCTATCAACCATCAAGTCGCGTTGAACAGGAAACTTGGTCATTGGTGCAATAGAAATTGGATGAGATAAATTATCAACTAGAGCTGTGCAGGCTTGCTGAACTTTGCCGTTGATTACCATGGTGCAAGAGCCGCAAACCTCTTCAAGGCAGGCACATTCAAAACTGACTGGTGTGGCATCTTTGCCTTGGGTATCTTTGGGGAATTGTCTTGTTGCCATGAGTAATGAAATTACATTCATTCCATGCTCGTATGGTACTTCAAATTCTTGGTTATATGATTTAGATTCTGGGCAGTCTTGCCTCTTAACCTTGAATTTGATTCCCTCTGTTTTATTCGTCATTACAAAGAAATAATAGCAACAATTTGAGTTTTTGCCACTCGTGGCTATAAAACCCCACGCGGGGTGGGGCTTGAGATGGTATAATATCTTAATGCGAACGGCAGAGCAAGTTAAACTGAATATTATTTACCCTCAAGATATTGGTGCTGATAAAGCCGAGCTTTTAAAGCATCTAGCAGAATTGTTTAGTTTAAAAGCTCCTCAAGTCTCTAACAAGCTTGATATCAGTGTTCATCAAGTTGATGCAACAAAGCTTGTGGCAACGGCTAAGTCTTTAGAAAACACTAAGTCTTTAGAAAACACTCGTAGCCGTAATGAAATTACTCTGTTGTTCATGCCTGAAAATAAAACTAAGTCAACTCATCAACTGAATGGTTTAGCCGAGTATTATCGCCAGCAGAGACCTGGTCATTCTCTTTATACTGTTTTACTTTCTGATCAATCAAACAATGCTTTTGATGATATTAGCTCGAATCACAATCTTGTGAATCGCTTGATGGCACAATCTATAGATGGGCAACTTGGTTTGCGAAAGCACAGGTATGATGCTTTAGCAAGAGTGAATCTAGATGATTTAGAAACGAAGCAAGACCAGAAAGACTTGGTTAGCAAAATTGTGCGTAAGGTTTTTTATGATTCTAGAAAGCCCATCTCTACTACGAAGTTAAGTGATGTGTCAGTTGCAAGATTTCATGAGATTGCAGATGCTGCGCAAGTGGGTTTGCGCAAAAATGCGCTGCCTGACTTGCCTAAGTTGTATAAGGTCTATAAAAAGCTTACTGGCCAGACGGTGCTTGCAGATGAACTACTAGAACTCTGTAGATCTGGTATTAATGCAAAGCCGCACTATCAAGGTTCTATGAAGAAGCTTGATTTAGTTTCAATGCGTCTTTGGGCTGAAGAGCACAAAAAACCGATTGCGACTGCTAGGTTAGCAGATAAATTCGTCGAGATCACGCAGAGAGTTCCTAAAGCTCAGCAGTTGGCTGAACTGGTATATGAGCTTGACCTTAATTTGGCTGATGATGGTTTTGGAATTCAGGATTTGGTTACAGAGATGAAAGCAAATGAATCATCTGCTGATGCTCAATTGAGGCAAGCAAAAAAACAACTCTCGGCTCCAATAAAAGCAATTGGATTAAAGGCAAAAGAGCTTGCTGGTTTGACAGCTCCCAATGCTGTTGATTACTACAATGCTTGCCTGCAGCTTGGGCATGGTCCTGTCTTGCTTGATGAAATCAAGGTCTTTGCAAGCGAGTCGGGGATTGGTTTTGCGGGTGCTAAAGCTAAGACATTAACAGGTGTGGAACAATCTGGTTTAAAAGAATGGCTTGCAGCACAAATCAAAAAATACGGCAATATTACGGCAAACGAGTTTCTATCGATTTATATGGATGTGATTGATCACAAGGCCGTCTTGAGCCAGGATAGTTTTGATAAATTGATTGAGGCTAATGAGCTTATTTTGGAGAGTCGTGAAGAGCAAAATCCGATTGTTCATAAACCAGCTACTGCCAAGCCTATTGCAAAAAAGCAACAATATGAAATTCAATTAGATAAGTTTAAAACTAAGTTTGAAGAATTAAGTGTGAGCCAGCCAGACCAGATAGCGCTGTTCAATGCTTTTGTGGATGTTTATAGATATATTCCCGTTGATGTTATCGATAGCTTTACAGTGCAAGCTCGTTCTATTCAAGCGATTGAGAACGATGCCGGTTTTGGAAGGGATGAGATTATGAGTACTAGCGATTTGACAGATTCTGTTCTAGCCAGAATTAATGCTTGGGCTGCAGCTCAAATTAGTCGAGGTCAGAGATTGAGTAATAGAGAATTGGCGCATATGGCGTTTCATGTACTTGCCAAGTTGCCTTCAAGGACTACTGTCAATGAGATTGTAAAGCAATGTCCAGAGAACGTAGCTCCTTATAATCAGGACAAAGCTATCGTTGATTTGGTAAAGGAGCCAGAATACTCCAAAGTTGATACAGACATTGACATTAGCTCTATACTCAGCGAATTAGATACTGGAACGATGGACCGTGATCAAGCTTTGACTAGGGTTGCTAAGTATTTGAAGATTAAACACGCGACTACAGCAGTTGATGAAGGTATCACTTCTCAACAATTTGATGATTTCGATAAAGTTAACTGGTTACCTGCGACAGATGCTCAAAGACTCGGTTTGGCTTTATTTGCTTTATATCAAAAACCATCAAGCCAGTATGGAGTTTTACTAAGAACAAGAGATAATTGGAATCAATTTGTTGTTCGATTGGGTTCTTCGCTATAATAGCCCTGATGGGTCGAGCCAAAAAACAAATTGCCAAGAAAAAAAAGAAAGCAGAAACTAAATCTGGTTCGGCTACTGTTGCGCGCAATAAACGTGCTGGTTTTGATTTTCATCTTGGCAAAGACATTATTGCCGGTATCGTGTTGACTGGTGCTGAAGTTAAATCAGTGCGGCTTGGCAATATACAAATGCGCGGCGCTTATGCCAAGGTCATTGATGGCGAGGTCTGGCTTTTCAATTGCCATATCTCTGAGTACAAATATGCACATGGCGCTAAGAATGATCCAGACAGGGCGCGTAAGCTACTGCTCAAGCGTTATGAAATAGCACGTATTGAAATTGAGCTTGCCAAGACTAATCAAACTCTGATTGCAAGTAAAATATTTTTTAAGGGTAATTACGCCAAAGCACTTTTGCATCTTGGAGAAGGTAAAAAACATGCTGATAAGCGTGCGACACTGAAGAAGCGTCAGCAGGATTTGGATATTAATAGGGCTTTGAAGGATTATTAATTTCCCGATCTTTTTGTGTCGACATCACTAGCAAAACGCGATTTTGCAGGATGTCTAATGCTAAAATAAAATCATGGCGGAAGCAGTATTAGAGCAAGTCAATATGAACAAACAACTTAAAGACACAGACATTCTGCAAAACCGCGTTTTGCTAGTGATGTCGACACAAAAAAGATCGGAACGGTGCGAAGCACTAGTTTCGTAAGTAGGGAGGATTAATTATGAAAGACAAAGTAGCAATTATTACAGGCGGGACTAGAGGGATTGGCAAAGCAATCGCTGAATTGTTTGCCGAGCAAGGTGCTCAGGTGATTATCACCGGCAGGTCTGCAGAATCAAAAGTTGCCGCAGAGATTGGCGACAATGTTAAATATATCGGCTGTGATATTGGCGATAAACTAGCTTGCGAAAATCTCATCAAGTCAGTTCTGGAAGAGTTTGGCAAGATCGATGTACTTGTGAACAATGCTGGTATTACCCAGGACAACTTATTTGTGCGCATGAAAGAAGAAGAATGGACAAGTGTGATGGACGTGAACCTTAACTCTTTGTTCTATCTCTGTCAGCCAACTATTAAAGCGATGTCTAAACAAAGATCTGGTGCGATTATTAATATGAGTAGCGTAGTTGGTTTACACGGTAATCCAGCGCAAGTAAATTACTCGACAAGCAAAGCAGGTTTGATTGGCTTTACTAAGTCACTTGCTAAGGAGTATGGACGTCGCGGCATCAGAGTAAACGCGATAGCGCCAGGCTTCATTCAGACTGATATGATTGGTCATGTTGCTGAAGAATCACAAAATAAATATAAAGAAAACATCCCACTTGGTAGCTTTGGTTGCGCTAAAGACATAGCAGAAACGGCGTTATTCCTTGCTACTAGTGCTAATTACATCACCGGTCAAGTAATACAGGTTGATGGTGGCTTGTTTATGTAGTATTCTTGAATCCCTAGAGGGATTAAGGTACTCATTACAAGGGTTTTAAAGGGACAAAAGGATATGACAACAGCTATGGATCGTGCAGAAATAATAACTAGAATTACTAAAGTTGTGGCAGCGCAATTAAGTGTAGGAGAAGATGAGATCAAAGAATCTTCAAGCTTTACTACTGACTTGGGAGCTGACTCGCTTGATACGGTTGAATTGGTTATGGCTCTTGAAGATGAGTTCAGTGTAGAGATACCTGATGAAGAAGCTGAGAAGATTACTACAGTGGGCGCAGCAGTTAACTTTGTAGAACAAAAATCTAAGGCTTAGTAGCCATTGCTTACCAAACTTAACAGAACAATATCGCAAAAACTTTTTGCGGATGCAGTGCAGTTGATGCCAGGTGGCGTCAACTCCCCAGTAAGGGCGTTTAAGTCAATTGACTCTTCGCCAATATTTTTTAAAAGAGCCAAGGGTGCATATCTTTGGGATGAAGATGATAATCAATATATTGATTTCGTTGGCTCTTGGGGGCCGATGATACTTGGTCATGCAGATCCTAGTATTGAAGCGGCTTTGCAAGCGGCTTTGGTTAATGGAACTAGCTTTGGCGCACCGACTCGTCTTGAGAACGAAATGGCCGCTGAAGTAATCAAGCTAGTACCGTCTATTGAGCTGGTACGCATGGTCAATTCTGGCACTGAGGCGGTGATGTCAGCGATTCGTTTGGCTCGCGCTTATACAACTAGAGACAATCCTGAACAAACTAAAATCCTTAAGTTCAAGGGCTGTTACCACGGGCACGCTGACGCGCTCTTGGTGCAAGCAGGTTCGGGTGTTGCGACACTCGGCTTGCCTGATAGTCCTGGAGTAACTAAAAACGCTACTCAGGATACTATCCTTGCTGATTACAATAGCCCAGAAGCGGTTATGGAGATTTTTGAAAAATATAAGGGGCAAATCTCTGCTGTGATTTTGGAACCGGTGATGGGCAATGCTGGTTGTATTTTGCCTAAGCCTGGTTACTTAGAATTTTTGCGTGAGATTACAATAGCAAATAATGCACTATTGATTTTTGATGAGGTGATGACTGGATTTCGCGTAGCACTTGGTGGCGCGCAAGAGAGATTTAACGTCATGCCTGATTTGACTACTCTTGGCAAAGTCATTGGTGGAGGGCTTCCTGTCGGTGCTTATGGTGGTCGCCGTGAGATCATGGAGATGGTTGCTCCAGCCGGACCAATGTATCAAGCTGGAACTCTTTCTGGTAATCCACTTGCGATGTCAGCAGGTTTAGCTTGCCTGCGCAAAATTCAATCTCCAGGTTTTTATGATGAACTTGAACGCAAAGCTCGTTATTTGGTAGATGGCATGAAACGTGTTATTGACGCGCCTTTGCAGACTACTGTCTGTGGTGGAATGTTTGGTTTTGCGTTTAGCTCTGAGCCTATCTTTAATTTCGCTGATACTGCTGCTGTTGATCTTGATCGGTTTAAGAAGTTCTATCTATCTATGCTTGAGCAAAGAGTTTACTTCGCGCCTTCAGCTTTTGAAGCTGGTTTTGTGTCTGGGGCTCATAGTTATGAGGATTTGGATAGGGTGATTGAAGCCTGTGGCTTGAGTGCAAAGTGAGCAAGAATTGTATTTATTTAAAAACAAATGTACATGACTTTAGAGAGAGTTTAAAATCAATAGTTTTTGATTATCCAGTTAATAATCCAGAAATCAATTTTGATGCGATTGGAGAGCTGCAACTTGAGCATAATAAGTTTGGCAATAATATTTTTATTGGAGATGTCCATGTGGATGAGGCGTTTGTATCTTTGGTGGCACCGCAGCGAGTAGGTATGTACTCTGCTTTGCCATATTTGAACTATTTAATTATGCAACAATCTCCAGGCACTAATTTGCTGGCTAGGACTGGTTTTGATTTACCTCAATGGTTTTTTAGAAGTACTTGTACTGATATTGCTTTGTCTACTTTTGCTCGCGATTATTATTTCAAAATCAAACTCAAGGATAGAGCTTTTGGCGGGGAGATGGAGCTTTGGTATGAGATGGTGAGAATCAAGGATGATTTTGGCAAGATGTTGAGGATGTTAGTTTATTATTCTGTGTTTCCGGTTGGCTTGCTTGCACTGCTTACGGATTTTGCGATTTTGCCTGTTCTTAATACCATGATGCCAGTTGAGATCAAAGCGATTTATATTTTTGCTTTTATTCTATTTTTTCCGGTACCCTTTAACATGAGATTTGATCATAAGTTTGCGCTTTTAATAAATGCTGGAATCATTGCTTTGTCATATTTTATTACCATAATCCCAGATCGTTATTTGTTGCCAGATAGTGGCTTGGTTTTGATGATTTTGGGTCTATTCTTTGTGATGTTTTTTGCTGTGAATTTCTATACTATATCGAGGATGCCGCTTGTGATTGAAGGGATATTTGTGAAGGCCATTCGAGGACTCAAATAAGGTATAATTAACGGTATGAAAAAAATCGCTATAGTTATCGGTATCGTTGTTGTTTTGTTTGCTGCTTTAGCGAGCCCTTACAACAATCTTGTTTCAAAACGAGAGACTGTTGATGCGCAGTGGGCTCAAGTAGAGAACGTATATCAAAGACGTGCTGATTTAATTCCTAATTTGGTGAGCACTGTTAAGGGCTATGCTAGTCACGAGAAAGAAACACTTGAAGCTGTGATTCAAGCGAGAAGCAATTTAACCAAGGTTGATTTTGGCAATATGAGTCAAGAGCAGCTAGCGAGTTTTCAATCTAGTCAAGGTGCTTTGTCTGGGGCTCTTTCACGCTTAATGTTGGTAATGGAAAAATATCCTGATCTTAAAGCTAACCAAAACTTTTTGGAGCTTCAATCACAACTTGAGGGAACTGAAAATAGAATCGCTTTTGAACGTAAGAGTTTTAATGATGTTGCGAGATCTTACAATACAGACTTGCAGACCTTCCCTAATAATTTATTTGCAAAGCTCTTTGGCTTTGACAAGAAACCATACTTTGAAGCTGAAGAAGGCAGCAATACTGCTCCAAAGGTAGAGTTTTAAGTGACTAGCCCGCAAGAATTCTTTTCGCAGGATGAAATCAAAGCGATCACTGATGCAGTTGCAGCAGCAGAAAAAAACACATCTGGTGAGATCTGTGTCCATGTAGATCAGTGCTGTAGTGGCGATCCTCTAGAACAAGCCAAGCAAGTCTTCAAGGCAAGAGCTTTACACAAAACCAAATTTCGCAATGCTGTTTTGTTTTATATCGCACTCGACGATCACAAATTTGCAATTTGGGGCGACAAGGGTATTAATGACAAAGTAGCGGATGACTTTTGGGATAATGAGGCTGCTTTGCTTTTGAAGCATTTTAAGCAGGGTCAATATACCACTGGTTTGATTGAAGTTATTAATTTGGCTGGCGAGAAATTGCAGGAATACTTTCCTTATGAGCAAAAGGGTTCTCTAAATGAAATAGAGAATGAGATTAGTTTTGGCTGAGTCTAATTTGGGACGTGAACTTCACTGGGTCATCATTGCATTGATTTACTCAGCTTTGCTCATGGTTCTATTTGGTGGTGGCGCGCTGCTCAATTACAAAGTTGTTGACTATGCTCACAAAATAGTAAATCCGCATCCTTTCTTTTATAATGATACGGATATTTACCAGTCTTTTACTAGTCCTGTAGGGGATGCTCATCTTGCACGCAAGTTGAATAAATTCAACAATCTTGGATTTGGCACTATGGCTATGGTTGTTACTGAAAAGAATTTCTCTGACAAAGAGAATCAGGAATTAATTTATAAGAAGCTTGGGATTAGTAGCCGTGACAAAAAAGTCTTTATCTTTGTCGTTGACAAGATCCAAAGTGTTGATGAGATTGATATAAGCCTTGTTGTCGGTAGTGATCTGCAAAAGATTATTGATTATGACCAAGAGAAATATATTCTCTATACTTTATTGCGCGATTCGATTATGCAAGATGGCAATAGTTTCAAGGCTTTTAATCAGGCTATTAATTATACTGTCACCCAGCTTGCTGGTCAGGAGCTTGCAACGAGTTTTATAGCGATGAATATAAATGATGAAAACTCTAGATCTAATGTCAAGCTGTTTCCAGGTTATGAAACACGAAGTCTAATTAATCTAGGAACGGTGTTTTGTCTCTTTATGATTATATTTGCAAGAATGGCTTTTGCTTTTATCAGCAATGGTGGTGTATTGTTTAAGTCTCACGCCAAGTCTAAACAAAGCTCTTACCAAAAATTCTATTCCGAAAACTTTAACTCACTCAAAGTGATCTGGTGGCTACTGATGGGAACGCGCTTGCTTGGAGGTTTTGCTGGCAAAGGTGGCGGTACTTCCGGTGGCGGCGGAGCGGGAGGTAAGTGGTGAAAAAGAGTCTATTAGTTTTATTGTTTGTCTTTATTGTTCAGGGTCTGAGAGCAGAGACTCCTGAATTTATCAAAGCATTTAATCATTCTTCTTATGTCAACAATTTCTCTATTGAGTTTCCTCGCTTCATTTCTGAGCAAGAAAGAGCTTATTTGCACGCCAAGATCGCCTCACTAATTGCTACTGGCAATGGTGAAATGGCAATAGCGATTGTTGATGATTTTTATGGTTTAGAGGCCAATGAGTTTTCAACGGCTCTATTTAATCATTGGCAAATTGGTCAAGCTGGTAGAGACAATGGAGTTTTGATTACTATCAAGCCTACTCAGTCTGGTCCAGGAAGACAGATATACATCTCAACAGGCTATGGAGCAGAGTCTAAGGTCACAGACGCTCTTGCCAAGCGAATTATAGAGCAAGAAATTAAGCCAGCTTTTGTCGTGGGGAGAATCTTTGATGGTTTGAATCAGGCTACAGATTCTATTATTCGGCTTTTGAATGATGGGGTTGTTCCAGCGCTTGCGCTGGAAAATCCTCGGATTGCTAGTAAGAAAACAACATGGAGAGATTACGTAGTTGCTTTAGTGATATTGCTATGGATATTTGGATTCTTGTTCCGACTTGGTACTTCGCGTCAAAGCACAAGAAATACGCTTTTGGGTTCTTTGTTACTTGGTTCTAGCCATCACTCATCATCAAGCTCTGGTTTTGGAGGCTTTGGAGGTGGCGGCTTTGGCGGTGGTTTTGGTGGCGGCGGCGGAGCTGGTGGGTCTTGGTAGAGATGAATTAT
>JAQCFG010000045.1 GCA_027618255.1 Cyanobacteriota bacterium | reverse complement strand
TATGAATAAAGGGTTTTTAGAACATCTTCTAGGCATCAAAAGATCTTAAGATATTCGTGCTTTTGCCCTATCCATTACTCCCCCCTTAATGATTACCCTAAGGTAATACCCCTTATAGTACTTATACCTCATAGGTGTTAACTTAGGCTAAAACCCAAGGTTTACCAAGGGTTTTAGCCTAAGTTAACACCTATGGCTCACAGCCCTGGTAATATTCCTGCAAGAAGAATCTATGAATTAAATTTAGTTCCAATCCATAACTCTATAGTTCATGCTCTTGCTAATCTTATCGAGACAGAAAGGTTTGCCGATGCTACATTCGAGAGAAAATTATTGCTGGCTAATTTCGCTGATTTCAGATCTGCATACTTACAATCCATAACTATTTTAGAGAAACTAATTCAAGGGACTATTACAAGACTTGCTCGAATATTCAAGAGTCGATTCCAAAGAACATAATTTCGTAGAAGTAGACCTCAATGAAATCATGGCAGAAGTATTAGCCAATCTAGAAGCTAAGATAGAAGGAAGCTCGGCTATATTAGAAATAGATGAACTACCTAAGATAGAAGCTATCGAAACTCAAATGCTACAAGTATTTCAAAACTTAATCTCTAATGCTATAAAATACCAGAAGCCTGATAGCCGTCCTAAGGTTCAAGTCAAAGTTAAGTCTAATAAGAACAATTATGAAATTACTATTAGTGATAATGGTATAGGCTTTGAACAAGAACAAGCCGATAAAATTTTTGAACAGTTTTATCGCTTGCATAATAAAAATAGTCATTATCAAGGTACTGGTATTGGTTTGGCTATTTGTCATAGAATTGTCGATAAACATCATGGAAAGATATTGGCAACTAGTGAGCCTGGTAAGGGTAGTAGTTTCGTTGTGACTTTGCCACTTAAACAGCCGAAGCGAGAAGTGGGCTTGGTCAAAACTTTATAGGATTGTATATGGAAAAGACATTAAGAATACTATTAATCGATGATTCAGAGACAGATAGAGATCTCTATAAATTATTTATTGGAGTATCTAGATTAAATATAAACT
This sequence comes from Cyanobacteriota bacterium, assembly GCA_027618255.1. Taxonomy (NCBI): domain Bacteria; kingdom Bacillati; phylum Cyanobacteriota; species Cyanobacteriota bacterium. The sequence goes on along the minus strand of JAQCFG010000045.1, from coordinate 15,443 downwards.
ATGAATTTATTGAAGCTGATAATGTTTTGACTGGTTTTGAATTATACAAAAGCAAAAAACCAGATCTCGTTTTTCTTGACTTCTCTATGCCAAAGCTTACAGGACTGGAGTTTATGAAGATGATTAACCCTCAACATCAACCAATTATTAGCACTCCGGTAATTGTTTTAACTGGTATGGGAGATGAAGAAGTTGCTATTGAGTTTATGAAGCTTGGAGCAGTAGATTATTTGCAAAAATCTGAGCTCAATCAAGTAAATTTATCTCGTTGCTTAACAACAGTTTATAACAAATATATTTTAAACAAAGATGCTATCGCAAAACTGATTCAGCTTAATTCTCTTACAGCGAATGATATTAATGTGGATGATTTAATACAAGAATTAACTAAAGTGAAAGAGGAGTTTGGGGCTTTTACATATGTAGCTTCTCATGACTTAAATGAACCCCTACGTAAGGTCAAAGCCTTTAGTGATAAGCTCAAAAGCAAATACGCATCAGTAATCGATGATAAAGGCATGCAGTATCTTGATATCATCCATAACGCAACAATAAGAATGCAAGTACTCTTGTCAGATCTTTTAGACTATTCTAGAACTAACACCTTGGAGCTTAACCCTGAACCTATAGACCTCAATTTATTAGTAAATGAACTGAAAACTAATTTGGGCACGAGTATGCAAGTTCCTGATATAGATTTTCAAACTAATAATTTACCGAAGGTGAATGCAAACAAAACTTTTATGACACAACTTTTGACTCATCTGATACGTAACGCCTTAATGTACCAAGAAGCAGGTACGACTCCAAATCTCAAAATTAATGCTGAGGCTAAAGATGATTATTTAGAAATTTCTGTCAAGGATAACGGTATAGGTTTTGAGGAAGATTTAAAAGAAAGAATTTTCAAACCATTTGAAAGACTTCATAATAGAAGTAGCGTGTATCCAGGAACTGGATTGGGGCTTGCCATTTGTCGCAAGATAGCTGAAAGACACTCAGGGACTATAAGCGCTGATTCTAGCCCTAATCAAGGTAGTGTGTTTACTGTTAAATTACCTAAAGAACTTTTGATTTGATTCTCAAATCAAAATCCAGAAAAAACTGAATCATCTCTTTATTACTTTGATTAGTTGAGAAAACTCGTTTTGTTTTAGGTACAATTGCATCGTCAAGTTTTTGAAAGAAACTATGCGTATTTTGATTTGCTTGCTGATTAAGAAAGACTTGGCTCTTAGCTTTAGCTTCATAGCCAAATACAGTCTGCATCAGCTTGGCTAAACTCTTAGCGTTTATTTCTGATTTAATCATATAATCAGTTGCACCTAATTTCATCGCATCGACTGCCGTACGTTCATCTCCCTGACCAGTTGCCATAACTACTGGTACCTCTATCCCTGCAGCTATAATTTTTCTAAACAAATCCAATCCATTCTCATGACCAATACGATAATCAAGGAATGCCAAATCATAGTGATTCGTTTCTAGTAAAGAGAGTGCTTTTTCGTAATTATCAGCATGCTCAAGTTTAATATCAAGCTCAGGAAAACTCTCTTCAAAAAGCTCAGATATAATAAGTACATCATCATTATCGTCATCAACTATAAGAATGCTGACCTCAGATATTGATTTATTGAGCCCTGGGTCTATCGGGGCCGACTTAGCTGCTAAAAAAAGCTTTGATTTAGTATCAATTCTAGTATTCATGTTGATATATATCGGCTATTTAGACCGGAGAAAGATTAAAAATGCTTAAGATAACCACCTCGGTATATTAGTTGTTTTGTGGCTATTTGTGGATTATATAAGTATATGAGTGATACGAGTCCACTGCAAATACTCGTCGTGGAAGATGACGATGATGATTTTCTTCTGGCTTTGGATGCCTTAGAAGAAGCTGGTGTGTCGCGTAAGAATATAGCACGGTCTTATAATGGGCAAGAAATGCTTGATTACTTAAGGAGAAAACTTCCTAGTAGAAATGATGAGGCTAGTGATTTTCCTAATCTAATTTTTCTTGACCTGAACATGCCAATTAAGAATGGTAAGGAAGCTTTAGTAGAAATATCTCGTGACCCTGATTTAAAAGATATTCCAATAGTTATGCTTACTACTTCTAGTAATCCTGATGATATTAAGTTTTGTTCTGAGAATGGTGCCAACTTGTATATAGTCAAGGAAGGTTTTCTTGAAGCTTATAACGCAAACATTCGTACGGTGATTAGCTTTTGGTCTAATATGGCGGCTTAATATACGTGAATCAACTCCTTTAAACTAGAGTGGACAACCCAAACTGGATACAAGTGCTTTAGTAGTATTTTCATAAATTACTCTACTTAGTCTCTGCAAACTTCTGAATTATAACCATTTCCACCTCAAACCCATCAGAAAAGTTGCTGAAATAATCCATTAAGGGCCCGAAAGCCTAACCAGTAGCTCCAAAAAACTTGTTTACTGTGTGCATGTTTACCTCAAACCCCACCTTATGGTTGCAAAACGCATCCCGTAGGGGGAGCCGTAGAAATTAAAGCTCCATTGTCGCAAAAATTATCTACAAAAGCTGAACTATGGAGATGTGTCAAGTACCCCGTTCTGTAAAATAGCTTACAATTACAAGCAATGACCCTGTCACAACAAAAGACTATAACTAAAGATTTATCAGCAAGTGTAGTGGTTTTTTTTGTTGCTGTGCCTTTGTGTTTAGGTATAGCTCATGCTTCGGGCGCACCTTTGCTTTCTGGCTTGGTTTCTGGAATCATCGGTGGAATAGTCGTTGGTTTTATTAGTAAATCACCGCTCAGTGTGAGTGGACCGGCGGCTGGTTTAACTTCTGTGGCTATTGCTGGTATTCATGACCTCGGTTCATATGAAGCTTTTGTCCTGGCTGTTGTAATTGCGGGAATATTCCAAATATTATTAAGTAGGTTACGAGCAGGGGTTCTATCTAAATATATTCCTCATTGTGTGATTCATGGAATGCTTGCAGCAATTGGTCTGATATTAATATTTAAACAATTCCCACATTTGCTTGGTTATGACGTAGAAGTAATGGGCGTGCAGGAATTTCATCTAACTCATGAAGATATCACTGACGCATCAGCTCTCATGGGACTTCAAGAACAAAATACTTTTACTACAATTATACATTCTTTCTCTCGTATTCATCCAGCCATCTCCAGCATTGGCATTGCCGGTCTTGTCTTTCTTGCTTTTTGGGATCATTATGTGCCAAAACAAATCAGATCTATTCCTGGTTCTGTAATTTTAGTCTTGCTCAGTACCTTGGCTGCATTTACATATCAAAACTTTGCTGATCCTGGCTTGACAGCAGATCACTTTGTTAACATACCAACTGTAAATAATTTAACGAGTTTCCTTCAAGAATCTAAGTTACCAGCATGGGAAGTTCTCAAACAATCCCAGGTTTATACTTTAGCCATAACTATTGCCTTGGTTGCTTCTGTTGAAACCCTGCTATCAATTGAAGCGGTGGATAATTTAGATCCACAGCGACGCATTACTCCTGCCAATAGAGAATTATTTGCGCAGGGAATTGGTAACATCACTTCTGGACTACTTGGTGGCTTGCCGATAACTTCCGTCATCGTTAGAAGCTCTGTTAATCTTGCTGCAGGTGCTCAAAGCAAGCTCTCAACAATCTTGCATGGAGTACTTATTCTTGCCGGCATGGTATTTTTTGCACAATATTTGAATTACATTCCACTAGCAGGCTTGGCTGCTATTTTAATCTACACTGGTTACAAACTTGCAAGCCCAAGCAATTTCATTAAGCATTATCAGCAAGGTTGGGATCAAATTATTCCAAGTATTATAACGGTAGCAAGTATACTGCTTACAGATTTACTTATAGGGGTAACAATTGGAATTGTGGTTGCTGCTTTGCTTATTGTAGCGAAGAGTTATCATTCACCTTCCTTTATAGTTGAAGACTATGGTAATAAGAAACGTCTCCTTCTTGGAGAGAGTGTACATTTTTTACACAAATATAAGATCATTAAATTCTTAACTACAGTGCCAGTAAACACAATACTGGAGATAGATTCAAGTAAAACATTATATATAGATAGTGATATAGAAGCGGCAATACTTGATTTCAAACAAGTTGCAGTAGAAAAAAATATAACCGTGATCTATGGCGGTATGATCAGAAAGTTTCAGAACAGGAGAAAAGATATGAATGAAAATAAAGCAGCCTATGATAAATTAATCAAAAACAATAAAGAATGGGTTAGGGAACAACTCAAAATTAATCCTGAGTATTTCAATGAACTATCACAAGGACAAGCTCCAGAATATTTATTTATTGGCTGTTCTGATAGTAGAGTACCCGCAGAGGATATCACCAAATGCAGGTCAGGAGAGATGTTTGTGCATCGCAATATCGCAAACCTAGTTATCAACGCAGATATTAACGTCATGTCTGTGCTTCAATACGCCGTAGAAGTCTTAAATGTTAAACATATAATTCTTTGCGGACATTATGGTTGCGGTGGTATCAAAGCTGCGATGGAAAACAAGGACTATGGCTTAATTAATCAGTGGCTTATGAATATCAAAGATATTCATAGATTACATCAACAAGAATTAGATGCAATCACTGATGAAGCTCAGAGATACAGAAGGCTGGTAGAGCTTAATGCCATTGAACAAGCTTACAATCTAATCAAAATACCATTCGTTCAAAAAAACCGTTCTCTATACGGCACGCCAGAGATCCATGCCTGGGCTTATGACATTGAGACCGGCTATATTAATGATTTAGTGCTTGACAAAAGTGTTTGCAATGAAAAAGATTCTATTTATATGAGTTATTGACATGGCAGCGGCAAAACAATACCTAATTCCCCTAGTAAAATATCCCAGAGTAACAGGGGGCCCTCATGTCAGACCTCGTCTAACTTCAACTGCTCACGAAGTCTTTTTGCAAAATCTTGTGCTGCTGCTGAGTTTTGCTTGTCGCCATGAAAATCAAGAAGCTCAACAAACGCTTGTAATCTCTCTCTAGATCCTTGATTAGTCGTTATTGGTTTCATTCTGGCTTTAGCTTGAGCCGCTCTACTCAATTTTGGAGACTTCTTACCCTTGTCGCCTTTTTTGCTAGATATATTAACTGGGTGGATCTCAGTCAAGGCTTCAACTAAGTCTTTTATCCCATCACCAGGAGAAGTAAATACTTGGTTGTGAAAATCTTCTTCTGACATAGAAGGAAACAAGACATGCATTTTTTCTATTAACTTAATTAGGGTTTGGACTAACGTAACAACTTTTTGGAAATCTGGTGTATGCTGCTTCTTTCTTTGTGCAACAGCTCTATCTAGCATTGTTTTACTAGCACCTGGTGCTTTCATGTAAACAGTTCGTTCCGCAACGCTTAACTCCAATGCAGTCATTAAAGTTGCAAGATCCGGAGCAAACCTGCGCAGCTGCTCAAGATTCATCGTAAGATATTTCTCAATCTGATCTTTGAATTTATTGTCAGTCTGTCTAAAAACCAATAAAAGCTCTAGTATTTCATCAACAGTAATTGGAGCAGCTGATACGCCATTCAACTCAGCTCTTGTTACGCTCGTTGCTGCAGCTGGTAAATCAGCTCGGTCAGTAACACCAGCTACAGGTTCTGTGTTCACTCTCGAACTCAAACTTATATCAAGATTATCTCCCATACATAAGATATTATACCAAGAATGTGACCGCTTTATTGTCTAAAGATGTGGCCCCGTCTGCCCTTTTTATGTCAGACAATTGAAATACTTGAAGGTATATAAAACATTGATCTTAGTATCCTGTCGGAAATACTTTCTAACTGAGTTTGTATATCGGGTCTATTCTCTGCAGCACTCAAAAACCCATTGCGATACAGAGTATTAAGAGCAATTTTGTTATCAAAACTAAAGTTGTAAGTTATAAGCTCTTCTATCATCTCAATTGATCTATGTTGATTCATGTCTAAAATTGGTGCTGGTGATTGAGCTTGCTTGGAATTAGTTCCTAGACCTGCATAAGAGGAATTCAAGAAATTGACCAGCATCGCCACTGATCGGCTAATTCGACTGTCCTCGATAGGAGCAAAAGCTAATGTCGAAATATAAGTAGAGACCTGCTCCAAATTATTAATTTCCGAACTCGGTATTAAATTATCAAGGTCCGCAACCCTATTAAATTCAGAAATCTCAGCGATAGATTGTAATCTCTCTTCTTGAGTTTTGATTCTAGAACAAATATAATCCAAGGCAGGTTCAATCCCAAACTGTCCTCCAGTTTTGCTTTTTAGATATTCCAAAAATACATTGTCATCTAATTCCTGATCTAAACGACGGCGCAATTCCAAATCAGCATAATTCCCTTCATCCAAATAATCTATTAGTTTCGCTGTCTCTGGCTCTGCAATAATCGCTTCACGCTGATCTAATAGCTCAGTTGTCCCATAATTATGTTCAAAGCTTTCTCCTTTCACTCGTCTAATAAACGCATCTACCAGCCTTGAACTAGCATCAGTAAATTTATTGGTATGATTACTCTTGAAGTTCAAAGCCGTACTAGCATTGCTTTCAATAGGAGCCATCAACTCCAAATAGTAATAAATATCAAAACCACTAGGCTCACTATCATGACCAGAATAGACCTCATCTAAATCCTTCCACATAGCAGCCAATACTTGCTCTGCTTCTCCTTGTACGATTAAGGATTTTAATATTGCCCAAGCATAAAGACGAGTATCCTCTTGTCTCAAAAGCTTGATTGCCTTATTGATATAAACATCTGTATCTAAAGAACTATTACAAAGGAATTTAGTTACTAGAGATTTAAGATAGGGGTCAGCTTCAGCTTCTAAACAATTAAACATTGCATTCAAATGAGCTTCACTACTTGATTTGCTATTAGCCAAGACGGCATAAGCCAAGTGCCCTAATTCCGGAGGGTATTCAAAGTCATTAGTAAACTCGATTAATCTTGTTGATAAATTGTCATCAAGTTCTATATTTTCTATTTTAGCTAAGGAATCTAGTGTCCTTGCTAATAAAGCATAGTTAGCATCCTCAGCAATACCGGCTTCAGCGATCTCTACTTCATCATGTTTTAGCTCTCCGTGCTCATCAAGCCTAGCCAGTTCATATCTAAGTAAATCAAGCAAAGGGTAGGCAAAACCAGGAGAAACTAATCCTCGAGCTTGATTGGCAATGATGCCCAATAAATCCTCCACCTCTTCTAGAACTTCAGCCTGAAGCTCATCATTGAATTCACTATTGAGAACTATTTTATTTAGAGCAGTTAATCTATAAATGATAGATTCTTGCCCTAGTCCTCCAAGTGACTCGATAAAGTTTTCTATAATTAGATCATCAATACCAGAACCTTGAGTATCATTGCCTACTACTAAATCTTCTTGACTTGCTGCCCCCCATGCACCATAATCTAAAGCATAGTCATCATCAAACTCATCTTCAAACTCATCAGCAAACTCATCATCAAACTCATCAGCAACAGTAGACTCCGAGGAATGATATAAATCCAAACTAGGGTCTATAAGAATGAATCTGGTTAAATCAGCAAGAAGTGGGTTAATGTCTTTGGTTGCAAGGTAAGTATAATTAGCGCAAGCTCCACTTGAATTATTTAGAAGGTCTGTCCTCAAAAATCGATCCAGTATGTTGACGATCTGACTTAATCGATTGTCTAAGGAGCCAAGCATCTTGCCGTCTTCTCCTGAGCAAAGATCTTCCAATTGTTGATTCACTAAAGCAGAATGAAGATCAACATGGCGCGCGTCAGTTAACTGCAAAGTAATAATAGAGTCTATTTGTTTAGCTAGCTCTACTATAGAACTGGATAATGTCTGTTTTTCAAGAGAGTTAGCTCTATTATCACCAGTGCAATAATAATTATTGCTATCTATAAGGACTTGTTTGATTGGTTCATGTAATAACACAGAGATTATTTTAACCGATACAGCTGTAAGTTGCCCTTATTTTTAATTAGATAATATCGCCATCAGGGCAGCGTCTACGTTTTTCATGTTTTTTAGAAACGTGAAAAGACAGACACGGCACCTAATATTGGCTAGCATCTAATCATGAAATTCATTCAAACTTGTTTAGTAATTCTTTTAGCAACAAACTGCTTTATGGCAATTAGTGCAAAAAAAGGTTTTGATAAAAAAGAACGAATGGATAAAAATGCTAAGCCGTTAATGGAGAAGAAAGGAATAGGGAACGCGTCTCATCCTGTTTTTGGTAGTGGTAAACTTCACCCTGTGCACGACGATAAAGTTATCGGGAAATTCAAAAATGCCGACAAGATAAAGAATGAAGTAAAAGAAATCGATGAGTTAGAAGAAGACGAACTTCAAGAAGAGCTTGAAGAGATTGCTACTGAAAACCAAGAGAAGGTCAAAACGCTTAATAAACTTAGAACTGATACGCTTACTAAGATTCAAGAACAAAAACAAAAACTATCAGACTCTAAAATATCTCTAGAAAAAGGTCTTGATTCTAATCCAATTACTGAAGCTTTTAATCGATTAGGACTTTTTATTAATGATGCACAAATGAAACAAGTTGAAAGTCAAGAAGCTAATGTAACTAATGAAATAGATACTAATAGTGAAAGACTAGCTGTACTAGAACTTCTCAAATCCTATATTGATTCAAAACAATAAGCATAATTGGAGCTCGTCTCCATTATTATTTTTCTCAATAATCTACCATTATCTGTTCAGCGTGGCCTTAACAGGTATACACTACTAGAATTCTAGGTAAAATATCAATACTCTCTGCTCAAAATCAATGATAATCACGAATTGGTCACTTAAAAGAAACTATAATTAACCAAGTAACAAACTAAGGAGAGAACTTATGAAGAAAATGATTATATTGTCGTTGGCAATTTTACTGCAAATACAAAATCTGGCTTTTGCATCTATGGATGTAGCTAACTCGAGACAACCCGAATTTATACCAGGACACTATATTGTCACACTAAAAGATAGCGCCAGAAATAATGCGACACAACTAGCAAAAAATTATGGACTCTCACTAGGACATGTTTATGCACACGCACTTAATGGTTTTAGTGCAGTGGTACCCGATAATAAATTAGCTGCTCTTACAGCAGATCCTTCTATAAGATCTATTGAACAAGACATGATCGTTTATGCAACTGCTAAGCCAGACAAACCAGGTGGTAAACCAGGCGGCGGCGGTTCTGAACCTCCTTCACTACAAGTCTTACCGACAGGAATTGATAGAGCTAATGCTGATTCAAGTTTGACTGCAGCTATTGATGGAATTGATACCGAGCTCAATGTTGATATCGCAATTATAGATACTGGTGTTGACTTAAGACATCCTGATCTCAATGTTGTTAATGACGTTAATTTCACCAGCAATAAAAATGGTAATGATGATCACGGACACGGTACACATGTAGCAGGTACTGTTGCAGCCAGAGACAATGAACTAGGAGTCGTAGGAATTGCTCCAGGCGCAAGAATTTGGGCAGTTAAAGTACTTGATAGACGGGGACAGGGATTTCTCTCTAATGTAATAGCTGGTATCGATTATGTTACAGCTCACGCCTCCGAAATAGAAGTTGCCAATATGAGTCTTGGTGGAAGCGGCAATGATGGTTCTTCTTCTTACCATACTGCAATCATTAATTCAGTTAACGCAGGAGTAACTTATGTAGTCGCTGCTGGTAATGAAACTGATGATGCTGCTAATCACATTCCAGCTGCTTTTGATGAAGTGATAACTGTTTCTGCGATTGCTGATTCCGACGGTCAATCAGGTGGACTTGGATCGAATACTTCTTATGGAGCTGATGATAGTTTCGCTAGCTTTAGTAACTACGGAGCTGATGTAGATATCGCTGCTCCAGGTGTCAATATTTATTCAACTTGGAAAGGTCAAAGTTATAACGCTATCAGCGGAACTAGTATGGCTAGCCCGCATGTCGCTGGTGCTGCAGCATTGTATCTAGTAAACAATCCAGCAGCAAGTCCAGCACAAGTCAAAACAGCTTTGATTAATGCAGCTAGTGTAGGTTCATTCACTGGTGATACTGATGGTTTTGCAGAGCCATTGCTTAACGTGGGGTCACTTTAGAACAACGTGGTCGTACTTCAGGGAGCGAAAGCACTTGGTGTAGAATGGTTGCCTCAGCTTTATCCTTTTGGTTCTTGATTCTGATTTGAGTTTTAAATGAGCACGTTAGCCTTCACCAACGGGTGATGAAGCTGTCACCTCTGGCTAGGTCTTGGAGCCAGCTCAAGTATTTGTTACCGATTGATTATGTTCATTTTTCCAACCAGGTACCAATCCTTCTCTTTCACTATCTGTATAAAATTCACGAACTAACACTGCATTTGCTGCATCTCTTATTTTCTGAAGATTCGCTGGATCTCTAGCCAATTGAATTGTTCCAAAATTATCATCAAAAAATTGACACCATGCATCTCTTATTGGCTTTAATTCACGGTTACTATCAACCTTGCGCTGTTGGACTAAGCCTCGCCAATCCACTTTATCAGTTAAATTTTTACCGTCCGGTATCAACTCTTCTGTTAACAACTTGGCAATTGTAATTTTGGCTGTATCATAAGCTTCTCTATCAGAGGAGTCCATACCAATAGCAATCGCCACGCCGCCAAGATACTCTTGTAAATTCAAAAGAGGAAGAGGTCCATTTATAATTGATTGAAGGTTCGCCTGTATCTCCCATACAGCTTTAGATACTTCTTTCCTAATATGACAATCTTGATCCTTCAATTGCTCATCAAAACTTTGAAAGATATACGAATCCGGTCGCATCATACTATAAGCCAAATATGGCAAATGCCTGTCTGCTGCAGTCCCATAATGTTCTCCTGTTGCTCTTTTTAGTTTAATTTCAGCATATGCGGATGTCTCTGCATGAGCTAATTCCTCTGCCAAAACATGTTCTTCAAACAAACTCCGACTCTCATTATGTGTGAGTGATCCCGTCGCCCCAAAAGACATTGCAGACAACCAATGAGCTAAAAGCATTGGCACCTTAGCAAACTTGGGTTTGTTCTTTCCATTTCTCTCAAAATCATCAAACCAAGTTTGTGACAAATTGACGATAGAATCAGCTTGTATCAGTGCATCAATTGAAATAAAAGTCTGATTATGATCACAGTAGCCGGCACCAAGTTGACCAGCATTGAATCCATAAGTATATTTCACCGGTATTTTTACACCATTATTGGTAATTCTTTCTTTGGACAGTTCCTTTATAATTTTGCCTTCATATGGATAACCATCCGTCCCAGGAGCAATAAAAATACCCTTGCTTTGAAGTGCTAAGTTTTGCTCAACACCAAGGTCATTCTGAATTTGTTCAAACTTAATATAGTCATTATCATTCCCAGCCAAATCAGCAAAATACTGATCGAACTTAACCCATTCTTCGCCTAAACTATCAGCTAAAGTAGCAAAATATTGTTTTATCGCTCCCAATTTCACATACTGTATACCGTCCTGGACTTGCGCTGCATTTATAAGCTTATGACTTGCTTCTAAGTAAACAAAAAAGTACCACGCAGCTATTTCAAAATCTCCTGAATCTGGATTTATAATATTGGGGTTCTCTTTGAAAGAATCGATTAATATTGTTGAGAAGCTATTTTGAACTTGCTTCTTCTCTTCATTGGACTCAGCACAAGCTTTAGGAATTATAGCTTTGTCAAACTTATTTAATTCTTTCAAGCCCTTAAAGTAATTCAAAGTGTCCTTTGGTCTTCTGCCTCTTCCTATGCTCAATGTAAACTCAGTACCAGCAAAATCGATTCTCGGTGCAGCTAATAAAATACCAGGATCACGACCAAAATTTCTTAAGAAATTTTTATTATGAGGAGCAATCTCCCAGAGTTGATTTTTAACTTGATTAAATTTTGATCCTTTGATCCCTGCTTGTTCAAGGATGGGTCTTAAAGAATTCGCAAAGGACTGCTCTTTGGTAGATGTCTGAAGTAGTCTCACTATTGCTGGAATGTCACACTTGGCAGCATTTCGGCCCAATATCTCTCGTACCTTGTTCGGGTAAGCTATTTGTAACTGTTGACTTAATGGGAGTACTTGCATCGTAATTACCTTAATTACAATATTAGCAAATACGTATTACCTTCATTGGGTAATTAATATAAAGTTGTGATGCGACCTATTCTCATCAATCCACTCCCACTAAGACAACAACCCACAAATACGTATAGCTGTATTGATAAGACAGGATAATCCATGTTATGTTAAGCCAGTGTGAGCGCTCGCACTATGCCAAATAATAACATGATTAGACCTCATCACTACAATGACACAATCACTCTTGCCACTCATTTGAAAGAAGCACTGAGTATGCCGCCAACTTTAGGCCAGATTGATAGCAGCCCTAGGGAAGTCCTCAGGGCAAACTTAAGCCAACTTAAAACTCTCGCAAGGAACCGGGGAGCTAATTTTTGGCAACTTCACAATGCCCTTGGCGTCAGTCCGCGTGAATATAAAAAACCTTCTGGACAACGATACAAAATGCTTAATGAAAGAGGACTCGTTAGAGCTTTATGGCAACCCGATGATGATAAAGAAGCTCTCATTAAAAAACTGAAACGAGAATTGAAACAAAGCAGTGTGCCAACAAACAAGAGTGTCTTTTTTTACAGTGACAAAGTCACTCAGTGGTTACGCGAAAATAATTTTCATGATTTATCTCACTTCTCAGAATACTTCAATGTGCCATTGATATTCAAACGTGGTGAACGTAGAGCACAATACTCACCTGATTTTGACAGCTTGGCACATGAGATCTGGCCTGCTCAATCAGTAGCTGAACTATTGAAAGCAATCAAAAAACAAGAATCAAAACGACCAGTCAACTTGCAGGTCTTTTTTAAATCTGACAACACAACACTAATGAGGCTGTTAAAAAAGAATGGCTTCCCCAATTTGATAGACTTCTTTCGCTATGTTGGAGTTGTCAAACAAGACAAACAAACAACACAAGACTCTGAAAGACAGAGGGATCCAGTGATTGATTTTCAACTCTTGGCAACAAAGGTATGGGTCAAACCTGCCAAAGCTGAAATAGTTACCATGATTAATCAATCTGGAGCAAAACATAAGCCAAGTGATTTACACGACTTCTTTTCCTCCAGAAATTTCCAAGATTGGCTTGCAACGAATGGCTTTACCAGCTTGACGGATCTTTCTAGACACCTCGGTATCAAAGTTAGAATACTGGAATCCAAGGGCAAGCAAAAAGCCGCCAGAGATTACAAATTACTCTCTGACTTGTTATGGGCGAAACGAAGCCCCACAGAACTAACAGTCCAACTGCACCAAGATTTGGGACAAGTAACAAGACCAGCTAAGCCACAAGAGTTTTTTACAAGTCCAAAATTCAGAAACTGGTTAACTGAAAACAATTTTGATTCCTTAGTTGAATTTGCACGACATTATGGAGCCCAAATATTACGGAAGCAAACGAAAGACACTGGACGTGATAAACCAAGAAACAAACTTGTCAACTATATAAATTATGATTCATTAGCAAGAAAAATATGGAAGGTGCCAGACATCAAAACGATCAAAAAAGAAATGAAAGTTCTTAGTGGCGGTATCGACTTAAAGGACTTAACTAGTCCATATCGATTTTTCACTTCTACTCGTCTAAAGCAGTGGCTGCAACAAAACAACTTCAAAGACCTAGTGCACTTCTGTGAAGTTATCCGAGCACCAATGACAGCAAGACCAGCAGCAGACCGTAATACCGAGAGAGTAGTTTATAACTGGGAAGCAATGATTAAGAAGCTTAGTTGAGCTGAATCAAACAGCGGACAAATGAGCTAGACTTCTACTAATGAGCAAAGAGAAACTCACCCTACTAACCAACGCCATTAATCAGAAGCTACTGGTCAAATTCAATTATGACGACTGCCAAAGATTAGTAGAGCCGCATCTTCTCGGTGAAACAAACAAAGGTAATTTAATTCTCAAAGCATATCAAATTGCTGGTACTACCAAAAGATCCAAAGTACCTTGTTGGGCTTCTTTTACAATCGGCAAGATCAAAGACATAGAGCTTGTTGACACAGCTTTTGAGAAGAGAGCTTCTTTAAATATCGAAGCCGAGATTGAAACAATCTTTGTCAAGATGATAAGCCAGATTGAGGCTGATTAACACACGAGGGGCGCAGCTCAGAATAAAGCTCTGGCAAAAACACTTATTGAAATCAATAATCTTTGATTGATATCTAATGAAGCTGAACTATGAGATGTGGTCCCTGATACCTGGGTACTTTCACTCATAAAATAACACATCAACTTCTCGTTGTATCTATATGACGACAGTAGGCTTTTTGAACCAATTAACTCAATCTGGTAATCTCAAATCATTTGATGAACCTCAGGTCTTAGATGCAAATACATTAGAGACTTTAGCGAGTCCAGAATTAAACACACTCAATTCTAGTGCAATTCAAATAAAGCTAGAATTCTTTGATCAAAGTACAGGACAGAGTGCTGGGCAAGAAATGGGCTCTGGAGCAGTTTTAAGTCCTGATGGTTTAGTCGTATCAAATTGTCACGTTGCTAATTATAGTGGAGTTTTAGGCAAACCCATGCAATTAGATTTCCAAAATGAAAAATATATTCAAGCGAGCGCAAAATCAGTATTAGACAACGCAAAACGTAATGGTTTTGATGTTAAGTTCACAGCTTTGATTCCAAAGACCTCTATCGTTGCTGTACCAATACAGCTTCCTGGTATGGATGCACCTTTCTGGTCATCAACTACAAGCTTGCAATTTGAAGAAGTTCCTTTAAGGTTTATTGCTTCAGATCCGGAATCTGATTTGGCGATGTTAGTTCTTGAAGGTGAGAGAAAAGATGGTTTTGATTATTTAAAGATTGCTTCTAGTCCTGATCAAGGTTTTGTACATGGTATTGGTCATCCACATCGAAGTAAGGAGAACTTTATCAGTAGTGGTGAAGTAATTAATTCTTCTCATTGCGCTACTATTTTGGCAACTAGGCAACAATTCATTAACGCTAATAATGCACAAACAGCAGCTGTCTTAGCAAAAATAGCTAGCTTTATTAAGATGGGAGCTTCGACTAATATATCTTCTATTGGCAATTCCGGTGGTCCACTTGTTGATGGTAATGGCGAGCTTCAAGCAATAATGAATGGTGCTGATGAAGGAAGATTTGCACCTGGCTTGTTGCAAGCTTTTAATCAAGGCTGTGCACGTTTTACTACTTTGCCAATTAAAGGTTTAGCTTCTTCAATACCGATAAATAAAGTTGTTGAATTTTTAGAAAGACAGGGTGTTAATATCACTAATCTTTTGGACGGAAAGGATATTGATGTTGCCCGTTTTCGGTCCTACGGCTCTGTTTGAGGGATCAGGATCG
>JAQCFG010000044.1 GCA_027618255.1 Cyanobacteriota bacterium | reverse complement strand
TAAGTACTATTGGGGTGCAAATAATGAGTTTTTTCAATGTGTAATCAAGTGATTTTAGAAATGATCGTTGAGAGATTGACATTAATTTAGTTTATCATTTTTTGTGTGTAGGCCAATGGAAATAGAGTTACAGGAAGAATTGCTGGTGACTAAGGGGAATTAGGTTCTATTTTGGGTGTGTAATCGTCAAGAGACTCGCCTGGATGTGACTGACGACTAGCTTCTGGTACTGTCACCGGATTGGCTTTGGCTCCCATCGAAAGAGATGCTGCAAATAGTACGTCAGTTTGGGCAAGATCATGTTGGGCTTTACGGAACAGTGGTTCGAGTTGTGCTTTGGAGTTTGCTTTGATTAATTTACCATCATTCCCTAGGGTTAGTTGGAAATTATAAATATTGCGTCTACCAATAGTCCAATAGTATTCTTGTTGCAACTCTTCTTTTTCTTGATCGCTAAAGCTATAGTTTTTCGCTTTAAATTTTAGCAGTAAGCTTGTTGGAGAGGATTTGAGTTTGATGATTTCAAAAAGTTGTGGGTCATTCATCCTAGTAAGGGCCTGTTCTGATAGCTCATTGACTGGACTAATTACCGTTCGCATTACCTTATTTTCAAATTGTTTATATTCTCTAGTGATCAGAATATAATCTGCATTCAATTCTTGTAGTAATAATGGATTCAGAAGATAAATTGCGGTAATTTTTGAAATGGTGTCTGCCGAATAAAAATGTCCGCCAACACCATAGAAGCCAGCTAGATTAGTGTAGGAAGAGTTAATATGTAAGAATTCAGTGTCTATCATTACATCTCCTGATTTATGTATCTTCTCTAATTCGGCAATAAGTTCTCTTTGTGATTGTGGTATGGCAAATGTTTTGAAAGATTCTGGTTTGAAAATTACTGGATAAGCGATAGTCATTAAAGAGAAAAGATAGATTAAATTTAATTGCTTTGGAATTTTAATTTGCCAGTGTTCAGCAATAAATAGCAAAATATAAAGCATGAAAATCATTTGCGAGTAAAATAGGAACCTTTGAGTGTCTTTGGGATAGGGTTCAAAAACATATAGAAATGGCACAAGCATACTTGCTGAAGCGGCAAAGTACAAAATAGACTTTTTGAAGTTTTGAAAGTGAAAACTATCTATTAAAAAAAGAAGAGTTGCAATTACGAAAAGTAAGAGGAATGATTTTAGACTATACCAAGAAAATAATGGAACCGTAACCATTTGATCTAATTGGATGCTTGTGATTTTTGGCAAATAGTTTTGAGTATCTGCATTCAGCATGGCATACCACCTGAGTCCAGGCTTGAATACAAGTGCTTCAACCCCATTTAACTGAGTTAGAGGCTTCATGAGAGTGAGGAATTTACCGAGAGCTAAACAAGAAGCGATGCTTGCAATGAAAATTGTCCTTTCTTGACTCCAATTCTTATTGAAAAGAGATTCAACAATAAAAAAGCTGATAGCACCAACTATTAAGGGATACCAATTTGCAGGGAAGCTGAAATAAAGAAAAAAAGAAAGGCAACTTAAAATCAAGAGTGCATGCTTGTAATTTTGTTTCTCTAGGCTCAGAAAAATTATGATCAAAACTATAGTGCAGGAAAAAGTAAGGGTCTGAGTTCTGGAAAAGAGCCAAGAAATAGTTGAACTGCCTTGCAATATTGAGTAGCCATGAATAAAAACAGTAGTCAATATGATTGACCAAGTTGTAGATTTACAGATCAGATTAAATAAACTAAAAAGAAGAATAACCGATAGAGTAACTTGCAAGCCCAGCTGGATAGCTGAGGCTTGAAAAATATCAAAGCCACAGAGTATTTTATATAAAGCAGAGCTAGCGACTATGCCAAAATGGTAGCCGTTAAAGCTTTGTGCGAAGTCAAAGTATGCTGTGGGTGGATATATCTGGTTATTAACAATACTACTAATTACTGCAAAGTGAAATTTAGCTGAATCTCCAATGTATAGATTCTTATAGGCTGCAATGAAGCCAAGAATCAGAGCATAGAAAATAATTGATAAGTTGAGTTCTGATATTTTGGTTTCTTTGATATAGTTCTTGATGTTTTTAATATCGCTTAAAAACCAAATTGCTAGTATAAAAGTGTTTAAATAGCATGCTTGGCTAAAACTATTCAAGACATAGGCTGCAAAGTGAGTAACTAGTAAAAAAGCTGAAAAGCCAATTACTAAATCAATCGCAATTTTGCCTATTTGGGGTAAAGCCACCAAGCAAGGGTTAGTTCTTAATAAGTTGTTGCTGAGTTTATAACCAAACCAGTTGAGAATGACTAATAATAGTAATAAAAGCAGATATGACATAGCTACAGTATATTATGACTAAGGCTATAATGTAATCAATTTTTATGGGAATTGGTTACATTATAGGTGTCTGCGCGTTGATATAATCCTTATTTTCTAAGCTTTTTCTTTAGTAAATCTAGGAGTGTATTCTTTAAATCTCAGATTTTTAGGGAATACATTCCTAGATTTACTAATTTCTACACAAACCCATTCAATCTCATCGCTTCATCGATCTTTTCAATATCAGGCCAAATCCCAGTATAAATAGAAAATTGTTTTTGTAATTGATATTTAGACATTTCAAAACCTGGTGATAGTTTCATGCCGCGTTTACGAGCTTCAGCGATTAAGGCAGTGTCTGTAGTAGAGACTGGTAAGTCAAATAAAGACTCAACTTGATCTAGTAGTTCAAAGAGCACAGTGTTGCTTGGGTCTTTACTGGCCGGACTTGTATTGATTAAAAGCTCAAATTTATGAGACTTTGCCTCGTTATGATTTAGTGCCGTGATTTTGTATTTATCAGCTATCGCTTGAGCATTGGTTTGATTTCTGGCTGTGATAAAAATCTCGCTGCAGCCAAACTTGTGCAAGGCTGTGATTACAGATGCTGTTACGCTGCCTGAGCCGTAAACTAAAGCTGACTTCGGTTTGAAAATATTGTCAATGACTTGAAAGGCTCCATAACAATCAGTGTTATAGCCAGTGAGTTTGCCATCTTTATTTGTAATCGTGTTTACTGACTGAGTCGCTTGAGAGAGTTCTTCTAGCTCATCGAGGTAAGGAATGACTTGCCCTTTAAGTGGCATCGAAATGCTACAACCGCTGATGTCTAGAGTACGTATCGCTTCAATTAACTTGGCTGCGTCTAATACTTTGCGAGGTAAGTAGACAGCATCGATATCGAGCTGCTTGAATAGGTAGTTATAAACACTAGCTCCAAAATTGCCAGGTTGAGAAGAAGCGGAGAAAAATAATTGAGTTTTATTTCCCAGAGGCATTTTTATGTTCCTTTAGTGCATCAGATAGTAGCTTGACGCCAAGAGCACGCAAGAGCTTGTCAAAAGGATTGTGGTGCAGAGGTGACATATTGAGATAAATCAAAGCACGTAGCATATGCACTCTTGCAAGATCTAAGCCTTGTTCTTTGATAAAGTCAGCCAGTATATTTTCATATTTGTTACTAAGATATCTCGTTGCAAAATCGATAGTAACCTTGTCACCGTCTTCGTGATAGCTCATTAGATTTTTTTTGACATAGTCATAGTTTAGTAGAATGCCACCAACCATTTTGGCAAGGTCATAATACCAATCACCAAACTCTACATGACCAGCAAAGTCTTGTCGCCAATCAATCAGAGCAAACTCACCGGTCTTCTCGTTATAAATTACATTGTCAAACTGCAAGTCTCCATGCATGAATACCGGAATACCGTCTTCTAATTCATCCCATGGCACTTGAGCTATTAGTTCACTACAACTTGGAAGCTTTTCGCCATCTAGGATAAATGATTTGTCATCTCCAGGGTATTTAGCAAAATATTTTTCGAGTCTTTGTTTAGTCTTCTCGAAATAGAAATGATGACAAGCCTTGGTAAAGACTTTGGGGTCTACCTCGACTGGTTTCCAAAGTTCTTTTTTGAGCCATTGCAGGAACTTGGTGAAGCGCTCTGGTGAATTGAGGTCATAGAGCACATCACCAGGCAGAAACTCATAAGCATAGAATTGATCTTTGTGAAAACTAATTTGCGGGAAGACAGCTGGATTGAGAGCTGCTTTCTTTACTCTGAGTTCTGTAATTTTGGCATCGGCAAAAAATTTGATTACTTTATTGTTGATAGTATAGAAAAACTCATTGGATTTACTGAAATTGAAATCCTCATAGAGTGCTCTAACTTCTTGATAAAGATCTTCATTACCAACATCGATCCAATGAATCGGTACTGCTTTAGCCTCGCCATTGGCAACAAGTGCTCTTATTCCGTTGGAGATTTGCAGCTCGCCTCGGATCAAATCCTTGGCTTCAAGTGATTTCCAGAACTTGATATGGTCATGGATGAAACATAGTCCTACAAAGGCTTCGTACTCATTGCCTGATACTCTTTCTTTATCAAAAATCCCAGCGATCTTGCCATCTTTGATTTTGAAATTGCAATAATGTTTAGAATCCTCTGCTGATACTGGCGCAGTACCAAACCAATTCTCTTCTATATCAAGAGGAATGTCATTGGTCCAAAGTGTGTCGCAAGAGACAAAGTAAAATGGTCTATTGAGATGTTCTTTGCAGCAAGCAAGTGAGTAGCCTGGTCCTGTGCCTTCACCTTCAAATTTGTCCACTGTTACATATTCAATATCAGCATCACTGTGAGCAATATCTAAGTAGTTGCGTACTTGATCAGCCTTGAAACCCAGTGAGATAATGAATTTGGTATCATGCGGGAATTGATTAATGATGTGACTAATCACACCTTTGTTATCAATTGGCAGAATTGCTTTGTTGGCAATTTCACAAAACTCACCCATTCGAGTTCCGCGTCCGGAAGTTAGTATACAGACTACAACTTGGCTCATCTATTTACGTGCTCAGCGTCAATACGACCATCAACTCTGGCGGTATCGTCGCTAACCCTAATAACATCGTCTAAGTGAGGAGTTGATACCTCGTATAGTAGTACATCAGTCATTGCCTCAAGGCGATGCAGGCATTCAGGCATTACGTCAATTGAAGAAACTGGATTTAAATCATTGGTGCTGATATCAGCGGGTTGTACAGAATCATTTTCGGCAGCATCGTTTGTTTTGAAATGTAGTCTTGCAGTACCTGAAAACAATACATTGGTCTCACGTTTGAAGCGGTGATACTGCAAAGATGTTTTGGTGCCTTGTTTAATTGCAATTTGTTTTAGGGCATAGTTTGGATGATCATCGCTAATCCACAACTCGTGTCCCCAAGGCTTAATTACTTTTTTGATGTCATCGTACTTAGTTGCAGTCGCAGAACTCTCTGTGATTTTGGTTTCAACTGTACCTGCGATTAATACCCTTGCCCCAGCTGGTAATTTAATTTTGACTCCATCAAGGTTTTCTACTTGAAAACTATCACCTTCAGTAAGAACAAAATCTTGGCCGTTAGCGCTGATATTAATTGCTTCAGCTGTTTGATAGGCATAAACAGTATATGATTTGAGATTTGCTACAGTTATTGTTTCAGTAGCGTTAGCGGCATAAAGGTAATACTCGTAGGGTGAAGCTGCAAAAGGTTGTTTACCACATTGAGTCTCAGCATAATAACTGATTTCATTGCCGCCAAAATATTCTTTTTCCTTAGTGCTCATTTCGATAATAGTATACCACGCAAGACTTGTTCTGAAACTCTCTAGCTAGGCACTAAGTCTCAGGATCTTGTTTGACCCCCCAAACCAGATCCACGAGGTAGCCAAAGCTTGAATGGTAAATCAGCATGCCATAACTGGCTATAGACAAAGCCAGCGCACCTTCAATTGGCAGGTTAAGAAATTTGAAAACACCAACAAAGCTTAGTTCTCTAATCCCTAAGCCACCGACTGTAATCGGCAATACCAGAGCGATAGAGATCAAGGCAATGATCCAAAGAAAGTCAACAAAAGCGACATCAAGATGAATGGCTTGTGCTACTAAGTAGTTGCCAATGATATTAATTGTCTGGAAAATAATACTCAAGAGAATAGCTTTTGAGACTAAAATATATTGTCCGTGCAAAATTTCATTGAAACTATTTTCAAAAG
The DNA here is from genome assembly GCA_027618255.1 of Cyanobacteriota bacterium. Classification (NCBI taxonomy): domain Bacteria; kingdom Bacillati; phylum Cyanobacteriota; species Cyanobacteriota bacterium. The sequence goes on along the minus strand of JAQCFG010000044.1, from coordinate 10,693 downwards.
ACAAGAGTAATTCATCGAGTTTTTTAATAATTTGTAATTTGCTTAAGCCCTTACTTATAAATCTAAAGATTTTGATGATTAAAGCAGTGTTGAAAATAAGAAGCAGGACTCCGGAGATACTTAAAGCAAATGCGTAAAGCAGCGGCATTAGCTTTTCTTTGTGACTAGAGAGCAGGATTCCAGCGGATCCAACAATTAATAAGCCAATAACACCAATGAGTTTATCTACAAAGACAGAGCAAGTTATTCGAGCAACATCATTTTCTTTGACATCTTTCATTCTATAAATCTTCAGAGCTTCACTTGCAACCTGCCCAGGCATAAAGATTGCATAATAGGCAGAGATTAGGTTTGAGGTGAATAGAGTTGAAAAACGATAGTTTGGTATTAGTAGATTCCATTTATAAGAATTGACTGCGATGCCTAGAACAAAGACAGGGAGGTTGGCTGCGATTAATAAATAATCTACTGATCTAAATAAATCCAGTACGGCACCTAGATTGGAATTGTTGAGAACCAATACAAGGATTAATATTCCAGCTATGTATTTTATATATTTCATGCTACCTAATTGCAAAACTAGCTTATGATAAAAATACCATAATTGGGCATACAATAGGTGTTGAATGATTAGAACAAAGCTAGAAACTACAATGAGATCGAGAAGATGTACGCTTCTGGGAGTGGGGCCCATGAGTGTCAACTGTGTTGATGCATCAATTGAGATTGCAAACGATAATAGAATCCCCTTAATGCTCATTGCAAGTAGAAGGCAAATTGATTCAGCAGATTTTGGTGGAGGTTATGTAAATAATTGGACCACTGAAGAGTTTTCAAAGTATGTTATCGAAAATGACAAAAGAGGTTATGTACTTCTCGCTAGAGACCATGGTGGTCCTTGGCAAAATACTATAGAAAAAGAAAAGAAATTGAGCCTTCGCCAGGCGATGGAATCAGCCAAGAAATCATACGAAGCTGATATTCGTTCCGGTTTTCAAATTATTCATATTGACCCGAGTGAGGATATTTTTGGTAGATCTACTACCGATGAGATTTTAGAAAGAGTCTATGAGTTACTTGATTTTTGCTCTGATATTGCAAATAGAACAAGTAACGATATAGCTTTTGAAATTGGTACCGAAGAGCAAAGTGGTGGCATGAACACCAGTGAGGAACTGGAGCATGTCCTAAGTAGCGTGATGAAATTCTGTGACAAAAACACTATCCAAAAACCATTGTTCGTAGTAATGCAAACAGGCACTAAAGTAATGGAAACCAAAAACGTAGGTACTTTTGATACACCCTTTAGAATTGCTGACGAGATTCCTGCTGAGATTCAAATTCCTAAGATGATAGAGCTTTGCGAGAAATATGGAATCTATATGAAAGAGCACAATACTGACTATCTTTCTACTGAAGCGTTGCGCTGGCACCCCAAGGTTGGAATTCATGCTGCTAACGTAGCACCAGAGTTTGGTGTTGAAGAGACTAGAGCTTTCTTGGAATTGCTTGAAGCTAATAAACAAAAGAAATTAGCCGAGAGATTTTTGCAGCATGCTTACAACTCCAATAAATGGAATAAGTGGATGCTTCCAGGTACAGATGCTACTGATAGAGACAGATCTATCATTGCTGGGCATTATGTTTTTGCAACCCCTGAGTTTTTGGAAATCAAAGCCGAAGCTGTCAAAGCTCTTCCGAGTATTGATATTGAAGCGCATTTGAAAAATCGAGTTAAAGAGTCCATACTGAGATATGTAAAAGGATTTAGGTTAATAGTTTAATGAAAGATACTGCAACAATAATATTGAATAGGAATTTACCTGAGATCACCGATGCACTCCATGATCGCATCATGAAATATGATAAAGCTGAAACTGATATTTTTATCTTAGAAAGTGGTTCAAGTAAAAAAAAATTGTCTAAGAATCACACTTGGCACGCGGATTCTAAGGAAGATGTTGAAACTGGTTTGAGATATGCTAGAGGCTTCAACTATGCCTTGACTAAGCTGTATGAAGAAAAGAAACTTGATAAATATAAGTACATCTTTTTAGTTTGTAATGATGTTCAATTTCCTCAGCAAGAACCAATTGTGAAAACTCTCAGAGAAGAAATTGAAAAGCATCCTCGTATTGGAATTCTTTCACCTTGTGCTGATAACTGGGGTGAAAAACAATTAATGACCGTTGAAAAGGTCAAATACTTTGGTGATGTGCAATTCCTGTCTTGGTTTATTCGCAAAGAATGTTTGCTAGATATCATGACGCCAGACAAACCAAGTAAGATGAACTTCTTGTTTGATGGTAGTAACTTCAGAGGATATGCTGCCGATTTAGAAGTTATAACCAAGGCTTATGTCAATGACTGGGCTGCTGGTATTAGTCGCAAAGTAATTCAAATCGAAGATGATTCACCGCTTAAGACCAAAGCAGATCTTATGGGTACCGATCCTTATGATGTCAACTTGCGCAAGATGGTTGAAGACGGTACACATTGGATGAGAGCCAAATATGGTTTCCATAACCGTTGGAGCTTCCAGGCTTATTCTAAATTTTTTTATGATCAGTTTTTTGTACACTTCCCTGAGTACAAAGAATTTAAGGTTTAATGATGCAAGCAACTAATAATCTTGAACAACTGACTATGCAATACCTTGTGGCTTTTGCTAGTCAAGATCTAGATAGTTTAGAAACTATGTTTAGTGATGGTGTGGTTCTTTTTGATCCGATGATTCAAGAACTTAGATCTAAAGCTAAGGTTTTAGAAATGAATAAGGCTATTTTTGCTGCTACTGAGAAGATCACTTTGATCTCAAAGCGCATCATCGCTGATTCCGCCCAAAACACTGTTGCTGCCCAGCTCAAGCTTGACTTTGATGGCAAGATTATTGATGTTGTAGATATCATTGAATTTAATGAGGCTGGCAAGATAGTTGCAATTACTGCTTACTTGGATTCCAAGCAAGTGACAGGATAGGCTTTAATCCCAAGAGCCTCAGCACCTTTGATATCTTTTTCTAAATTATCACCAATCATAATCACTTCACTAGCTTTTTTACCTAGCTTGGACAAGGCAAGCTCAAAGATCTTAGCTGCAGGTTTCTCCACCCCTGCTTCTTCTGAACTAACAACAAAATCAATATAGTCAGCGATACCAAGTCTGATGATTTTGCGGAGTTGAATTTGTTCAGTAAGATCGGTGACTAGTGAGATTGGAATAGATTTGTTTTTACATTCTTTGAGGAAGGCTAATGCTTTAGTATCGAGTTGCATTTGCCCCATGTAACTAGACCAATAAAGTTCTTCAAGCTCAAGGCTCAAAGCTGCTTGGGTTTTGCCGGTGATGTTTTCAAGTAAACCCTTGCAATAAAGCAGGCGCGAGTGAGAAGAGGCTGTGCCATCAAGTCGTCTGTGACAAGCTTTGCGGGATTTCTCGTATTCTTCTTTTAGTTTAGCCTCTGAGATTTGAGGGAATTCTTGGCTGAGTTTTTGGATACAATCTTCAAGAGCGCGAGCATGACAAATATCATATGGGTACAAACAATTGTCCAAGTCAAGCAAAACAGCTTTGACTTCAGTTAGATCGACATCAGGAAAAATAATTACCATAGCTCTGGCCTCTTCGTGCAAACGGCATCAATCGTTTTGGAGCCAAGTTTGTTTTTGAATAACGCAATGTCTTCGACGGGGTAGCCTTGCAACTCTGGCGAGACCATGCAGAGCTTGAAATTGTCACGAAGTATTGCATAATCCTTATCTGGAAGATGGTAACCATTGAAACAATCTAGCCAAACCCAATCTACTTTGCCAATGAATTTACTAGCTAGTTCTATCGGTTCATATTCTGAATAACGAATAGCAATATCTTTGAGGCCCTGGTTTGAGTGTTTGACCAGATAAGGTAAAGAGAGATCGAGCATGAAATAATCCTTGACTTGATATTTTTTAACTAGTTCAAGAACCCGCTCTTCAAGTCCTTCGGACTTTAGGTTTAAAATAATCAGTGAATGCTTATAAGACTTGAGGTATTCGTCAAAGCTTTCACCTGGCTTAAATGGGTCATGCTGTAGTATCAGCTCACCAGCTTGGTCTCTGAGATCAAGTTCTACGCCATAGCCGGGAGGGACTTGCTGGAGAGCTTTTATGCTGTTGATTCTATGACTAATTTTGAGCATCTGTATTATTATAGAGCTAGTTTGCAAGTCGCTAAACAATTTAGCAAGTTTGTTGTGGTTGGGGTTCTTTCTACCATCGTTAATTACTCTTGTTTTTGGATTTTGCTTGACTACCTGCACTTGAATTATTTGCTTGCATCTGGCTCAGGCTTTATGATTGGTGTCTTTGCTGGCTATGGTCTAAATAAGTCTTGGACTTTTGGACAAAAGCACGAAGTTGATAATCAAGTGACTAAATACTACAGCGTTTATCTTGTCTCTTTGATTTTGGGTTTGTTATTACTTAAAGCACTGACATATTTCTGGGGACTTGAGCCAAAGATCGCTAATATTATAGTGATTGGTTTTACTACTCTGACTAATTTCGCGGGAATAAAGTGCTTAGTCTTTAAAAAATAGAGCCTATTATCAATGAAAAAAATCTTTTACGACCGATTTGGCAATATAAAAGTAGAGGGTTTGGACTCTCCAGTTTTTTTTGTTGGTTTAGTAGTCAAATTAATACTAGCTTTTTTTCTTGCTTCTAATTTTTTATCCGGATTATTTCTGCCATTTGTCAATTTTTTTGTTGATTCATTTCCGGCTAATCCTTATCAGTATTTTTATGAACTTGGCAAGATGGATGTTTTTCCGTATCCGGCTTTGATGTTGTGGATTTTGTCTTTGCCGAAATTAGTGGTTAGTACTTTACTAGGTACTAGCAAATTTAGTATCAATTTTGATCTCTTGCTTTTGAGAATACCTTTGCTTTTGGCTGATCTTGCTATTTTGATGGTGCTATTAAGGTGGCTCAAAAATCAAACTAAGCAAGTCTTGTATCTTTACTGGCTTTCGCCAATTTTGATTTATATCAATTATATGCACGGACAACTTGATGTAATTCCCATTGCATTTTTGTTTCTCAGTCTCCATCTGCTTTTCAAGGAAAAATTCTATCTCTCTTTAGCCCTGCTTGCTGCTGCTTTACTTTGCAAGACTCATATATTTATTGTTTTGCCATTTTATTTCTTCTATATTTGGAAATCAAGAACGGATTGTGTTTCCAAGCTTAAATATTTGGGAGCTGGTCTGCTAATTCATATAGGATTATTTTTCTTGATCAATTCCCCTTATTTAATGAGTGAAGGTTTTAACAATATCGTTTTTCACAACAATCAACAAGCTAAAGTCTTCTCGTCATTGATTCATTTTCCGCAGGACTTGAGCTTTTATATTATTCCAGCAATCTATTTGATATTGATTCTCAATAGCTTGAACTATAAATCTTATAGCCGAGAGATCTTTGTGATGTTTTTAGGCTTTAGTTTTGGGATTCTGACTGTCTTTATTCCACCGATGCAAGGCTGGTATTACTGGACAGTGCCATTTTTGATTTACTTCTACATTCGGCAGCAAGAGGCTCCTCTCTACAATTTTGTGTTATTGAATTTCTGTTATTTTGGCTATTTTGCCCTTATACCTGGTTCTGATTTCTTGCTGCTAAATCAATTTGGAGCAAATGGCTCAAGCTTGTTTCAGGCTTTGCTTGATCAAGGTTTGGACGCCAAGCTTGCGCTCAATCTTGCTTTTACTCTTTTGCAAACTAGCATCGTCATTAATTGCTTATGGATTTATACCAAAGGAATTAAAAGCAATCTCAATTATAAGATCAAAAACAAACCATTATTGGTTGGTATCGGTGGTAACTCTGGTGCTGGCAAAACTACTTTCTCTAATTTGCTTGAAAAAGTTTTTGCGAAGAAAAATACAACGGTGATTCGTGGTGATGATATGCACAAATATGAACGCGGTGATCCAATGTGGAAGATTTATACACACCTCAACCCCAAAGCAAATAAATTACACGAAGACATTAAGCACGCTCAGATGCTCAAAGAAGGCGGTTCTATTAAACGCCGTCACTATGACCATGCTGACGGTCGTTTCACGATACCTAAAGCAGTACAAGCCAATCGCATAATTATTTTTGAAGGCTTGCATCCGTTTTATTTACCAGCGATGCGCCGGCTCTATGACTTCAAGGTTTTTATGAAACCAGAGCAGCAGCTTGCCTTGAAGTGGAAAGTAGCTAGAGATCAAGAAGAGCGCGGGCACAGTGAAGAAAAAGTAGTGCAGCAAATAGAAGAGCGAAAAGAAGACTCTTCTATGTTTATTGAAGTGCAAGAGAAGCATGCTGATTTGGTTGTATCTTATGAAGCTACAGAAACCGTGCAAGCTTTGGTTTTGGAATTTAATAGTGATATTGATTTTGAAGCTTGTTTGAATCAACTTGCTGATCAACAAGATCTGGAAATACAACACTACTACCAAGAAGAAAAGCAGTTCTTGCGTTTTGAGGGTAAGGTAGCTCAAGCCAAAATAGAACAGATTGCTTATGACTTATTGCCTGAGCTTGAAGACATCATACTCGCTGAACCAGAATGGGAAGCTGATGATCGAGGTTTACTGCAATTATTTGCAACTTATAGTATTTTTAAGAGAATGGAGATAGAGGCAAAGGGATGACGAGTATATTAGAGATGAAAAAATATCTCCATAAACTCAAAGAGCTTGAATTGATTTCATCAAGTATCGGAGCTCATCATGATTATGTTCAAGGCGGTGGTGGCAATACTTCCGTCAAACTTGATGACAAATTAATGGCTGTTAAAGCCTCTGGGCATATTCTTAGTGATGTTACTACTGATGCTGCTTATGCTGTAGTTACTTATCCCGAGATAGTTAGTTTCTTGCAGGGGACTAGTGCTGATGACAAGAGCTATGGTGATTTTGTTTCTAATCATACTATCAACTCAGCTAAGGCGTCTATGGAAACTGGTTTGCATACCATGCTAGGCGCTTATGTGATTCATTGTCATTCTACTTATAGTAATTTGATCAATTGTAGTAAGCAAGCCAAACAATTGTTCGATGAACTAGTTGATAGTGATCACAATGCCTTATGGATAGAATACCGGGCTCCTGGTTACCATCTGTCTAAGTTAATCAGTGATGAGGTTATAGCCTTTGAGATAGAGCATGGCATTAAACCAAATATACTTTTTTTGCAGAATCATGGACTCGTGATTAGTGCTGACTCAGCCCGCGAAGCTCTAGATTTACATACCAGGATTAATGAAGACTTGAAACAAGCTTTTGAAATAGAAAGCTATCCAGATGCAAAGCTCAAACAAGATGGCGCTATCTTGTTAAGCGATTCAAGCTACTTGAAACAGAACTTGAGAAAGTATTCTAGTGAACTTAGTTATGATTTCTTCTCAAGAGCGGTTTTCCCTGATCAACGTATCTATTTACAAAACAATATTGCTTTTAGTACTAAGCTGGAAAACAAGATCAATATTGATCTTAAATCTAATACAATTCGTTACAAAACAAATGAGAAAGAAGCACTGGCTATTGAAGAGACATTAATAGCATTGTTTTTTATTATTAATAGTATCGCGGCTGAGAATTTGAACTATATCTCTCAAGAAAGTAGTCAGCATCTTGACAATATGGACAGCGAAAAATATCGCAAGAAGGTGATTGGTCAATGAAAATCATTGTGCCAATGACTGGTGTAGGTAAGCGCTTTGTAGAAGCTGGTTACAAAGATCTTAAACCCTTGATCAAGGTGCATGGCATACCTATTATTGAATATGTCACTAAATTATTTCCTGGCGAAGAAGATATAATTTTTGTCTGTCGTCAAGATGCTCTTGCGGATATTGCGGAGCTGAGAACAACGCTTGAGCGCATTGCTCCAAAGTCCAAGATTGTTGGAATTGAAGGACACAAGCTCGGACCTGTTTATGCTGTCTCCAAAGTCTTTGATTTGATTGATGATGATGAGCAAGTGATAGTGAATTACTGTGACTTCTTTATGAACTGGGACTACGCAGATTTCAAGAAGACTGTCAATGAAGCAGGCTGTGATGGTGCGATCCCTTGCTATACTGGTTTTCATCCTAGTTTGATTCCAGAAAAGAACCTCTATGCTGGCTGCAAGATTGATGCTGATAAATATTTACTAGAGATCAAGGAAAAATACTCTTATACTGCAAATAAGTTTGAATCAGAACATTCGGCTGGAACCTATTACTTCAAGAAAGGCTCTTACGTTAAAAAATACTTTCAAGAATTAATGGATAGAAAAATGGACCTCAATGGTGAATACTATGTCAGTATGGTTTATGAATTGTTGATAGAAGCTGGGCTCAAGACTCTTGTCTATGACAAGGTCCCGCAGTTCTGTCAGTGGGGAACGCCAGAGGATTTTAGTGACTATCTTTATTGGTCTGGGATCTTTGAGAATATCGCTCGCCTGAGTCCGGCTATTGAAAGCTCAGCGAACAAGTTGATACCAATGGCAGGTGCTGGTTCTCGTTTTGTTGAAGAAGGATATACCACACCAAAACCATTATTGGAAGTTTTAAGCAAACCAATGGTTGTTCAAGCGATGGATGCTTTGCCAGGTGCTGGTAACGAGATATTTATTTGTAGAGATTTTCATATTACTGATTACCAAATTGATACTAAACTCAAACAGCATTATCCAGAAGCCGCAATTGTACAAGTCAAAGAGCTCACTGAGGGACAGGCTTCTACTTGCCTGCTGGCAAAGGATTTGATTAATAATGATGAAGAACTGATGATTGGTGCTAGTGACAATGGCATGATTTATGATGCTGTGATGTTTGAGAGCATGAAGCAAGACTATGATGCCTTGGTTTTTAGTTTTAGAAATAATCAATGTGTGGTTGCTAAACCGCAGCAATATGGTTGGATCAAAACTAATGGCACTGATGTGATTGCTGTCTCTGTCAAAAAAGCAATTAGTGATGATCCGATGAATGACCATGCGATTGTTGGTAGTTTTTGGTTTAAACAAGGAAGTCTTTTTGTTGCTGCTGCTGAAGCGATGATCAAAGCTGATACCCGTATTAATAACGAGTTTTATGTCGATGAGGCTATTAATAATCTCGTTGCCATGGGCAAGAAGGTCGGTGTCTTTGAGATTGATTATTATATCTGTTGGGGTACGCCAAATGATTATAGGAGTTTTGAATATTGGCAGCAGTTTTTTGCTGATGCTGATTTTCATTCTTACAAAAGATGAGTATCAAATTATCAATTGTTGTTCCTTGCTATAACGAAGCTGGTAATATACCGCTTATCGTCAAGAAATTTAGTGAATTATTGGTAGAAGGAATTGAGGTTCTTCTAGTAGATAACGGCTCTACTGATGACTCTGCTCAAGTTTTCGCACAAGAATTACAAAATGCCCAAGGAATCAAACTAGTCAAAGTCAAAGTCAACAATGGCTATGGTTATGGTATTTTAGCTGGGCTCAAAGAAGCTCAGGGAGAGGTTCTGGCTTGGACTCATGCTGATATGCAAACTGATCCCAGTGATGTAATTACTGCCTATAATAAATACCTTGATGCTGACGATATTAATACTTTTGTCAAAGCTGCTCGCAAAGAGCGTAAATTACTAGAGACTTTTTTTAGTTGTGGAATGCAAATCCTCGCTTCAATTGTTTTGAAAACTCCACTTGAAGAAATCAATGCTCAGCCTAAATTATTTAGTCGTGACTTCTATAATAAATACCTTAAGCAAGGCGCGCCTGATGATTTCTCTTTGGATCTTTATGCTCTTTATTATGCTTATCGCAATTGCAAAATCATTACTATCCCGGTTTATTTCAATAAGCGCATGCACGGCGAAGCCAAGGGGGGCGGCTCTTGGTCTGGTAGGATCAAGCTCATTAAAAGAACCGTGGCTTATATTTTTGAGCTGGCACGAGTGATTTAAAGAGGCATAGCCTGACTAACAGTATAAATAGCCATTGCTCTATCACTTTTTAAGATTGTGTTTCGAAGCTCTTCGGTAGTAGCTTTGAGCTCTTCTTTTGTTTGTGCTGTTGCATAAGTGCCTTTGATTTTGTATGGTACAAATTGAAGATCTCCTTTACTATAGCCTATTACCCATAAGTATTCTTTATGTAAGGTTGAGACTTGATCTTGAGTGAGGGAGCTAATCCAAGTTTGCCCAACGAATTTGTATAAATGATGAGCGGATGATGCTTTATTAATTGAGAGAATCTCTTCAAAGAGCTGTGGGTCTAGAAGCCTTGGTTTCTGTTTTGCTGCAATTTGAGTGCGAGGTCCAGTTAGAACATAATCAACTTGTAGTTCTTGAAGCAAGAGTGGATTTAAAGTTTGCATTGCAGTCCATCTGGTTTGAATATCAGATTTGTACATTTGACCTCCTTTAACTCCATAGAAACCAGCAAGTTCAGATCCATGATGTCCTAGATGCAAGAACTCAGTATCTAGTAATATGTCACCTGTTTGATGGATCTTTTCAAGCTCAGTAATCATCGCATTATTTGGTAGCCAATAGCCTCCAGGATCGCCTTTGGTGAATTTTTTAGTGGGTATGATTGACAGTATTCCTGGTGTTGAACAAATGGTTAGTAAGCCAAGACAGCATAGAACTATGATCTTGTTTGTTTTGTTTTTTTGTTATTGT
>JAQCFG010000043.1 GCA_027618255.1 Cyanobacteriota bacterium | reverse complement strand
GCCCAGTCCTAACTCTCTTCCTGCTACTCTATAACCGTCATAATCATTATGATCAGCTAGCCACTTTGCTTTTTTAAAAGGAGAATAGAAAATTGAAATAAATCTAGGATTAGACCTTAATTGTTTAGTGCTATTTTTACTGTGAATAACAGTTGTCTTCTTTAATGGACATTCAAATAACTGTTTTAATACTCTTTCACGTTCACCGAAATGAGTATCATTAACGATTCTTTCATTATTAGATAAGCGATCAAATAAAATTGCTCTATAACAGTCTAACAATAAAAAATATATACTCTGCTCACTCATATCCTGAAAAGCTTGAATCGTCAGCCCATTAAAAAATCTTTGATTAAAACCGCTTGGCAAGTTAGGGTAAATTTCTCTTAAGCTATTTTGTAAAAACTTCTTACTCTTAGCAATAACATCTTTATCATCGTTACCATTCAAAATATTCTCCAGCTCATATCTTATTTTTTGGGACTTAAGTTTTAACACTGTAAATAGACTCTGTTGGCCCTCTATACTACTTAAACTGAATCGCAAAGCTTGGCTGTTCTCTACAATTTGAGAATAGCTGAAGCCGAGTTGTTTAAAGCCAAACACCCTATTATCTTAACACGTTATGGGTAAAGATAGGGCGATTTCGCGAAAGATCAAGCAAACCTAAAGTAAGTATTTTCCCAAATAATCAAAGCTTTTTCTATCTTTTCTTGAAACCTCGCTTCGAATCTTTATCAGCTTTAACAAAATTTACACCTATTTTACATAGCGCGGACATGACGAATGGAGTATTTTTTGAATCAATTTTAGAATCATCCTCGACAGACGCTACACCTAAAACCCAGTGTAATGAATTCTCCACGCCCCAGTGAGCGCAAGCAGTCTCTAAAATTTTTTCTGCATTACATTCATGACTAGTCACAAAGCATCTTCTAAATTCAATGCGACCTTGATCTAGTTCAGCATTAGCTTCAGAATAACTATGTAATGTCCCCAACACAAAGAGCAAAGATTCGCGATAATAGACAGCAAAATGCTAAAATAAATAACTATGGAAACCCTTGCCAAATCCAATCAAGCAAAGCAACAAACCAAACAAGCAAAGATCCTAATCCTTGATTTTGGCTCACAATACACTGAACTAATCACCAAAAGGATCCGCAAACTCAAGGTTTATTCTGAAGTACATAGCTTTGATATTGACTATGCCGAAATAGAAGAAGATCTTAAATCAGGGGTTATTGAAGCTATTGTACTTTCTGGTGGTCCCAATAGTATCTATGGCGCTGAAGCGCTGATGTGCGACCAACGTATTTTGCAGTCGGGTTTACCAATACTGGGTATCTGCTATGGTATGCAACTCATTGCCAAAGAATTTGGCGGCATAGTAGAAGCCAGTAGCGAAAGAGAATACGGTAAGTCAAGCTTGCAAACCAAGGACTCTAATCTCTTTAATAATATAGAAGCAAAAGAATTTACCGTCTGGATGAGCCACGGCGATCACGTCACTAAAGTACCAGAAGGATTTGAAGTAATTGCAAGCACTAACAACGCACCAATTGCGGCAATGGCAAATCCAGAAAAAAAGATCTATGCTTTGCAATTTCACCCTGAAGTTAATCACACAGACAATGGTGGCGATATTATTAGCAACTTTGTTCTCAACATAGCCAAGGCAAGCACCAACTGGAATATGGCAAGTTTTATTGATCAAGAAATCAACAAAATCAAAGCAACAGTCGCTGATAAAAAAGTCTTACTCGCACTCTCTGGGGGTGTTGATAGTTCTACTCTTGCTTTATTACTAGAAAAAGCAATTGGCAAACAGCTCTACTGCATGTATATCGATCATGGCATGATGCGCAAAGGAGAAACCGATGAGGTCAAAGACTTCTTTGGTAGTCACAACGTCAACATGATTTACATCGACGCCAAAGACCGCTTCCTTAGCAAACTTGCTGGTGTAGATGATCCAGAAGCCAAACGTAAAATCATCGGCAAAGAATTTATTGAAACCTTCCGTGATGAATGTGCCAAGCTTGGCGATATCCAATTCTTAGCACAGGGAACTCTTTATTCTGACTTGATTGAATCATCAGGAATACGTATCGATCCCAAAACCGGCAAAAAAATCGCTGCCGTAATCAAATCACACCATAATGTCGGCGGCTTGCCTGAAGATATGCCATTTAAACTAATCGAGCCGATTAATACTTTGTTTAAAGATGAAGTTAGAGAACTAGCTCTAGAACTTGGTTTACCAGACAAGATCAGACTAAGACATCCTTTCCCTGGACCTGGACTGGGGATTAGAGTGCTTGGTGCTGTGACAGAAGAGAAACTTAGAATGGTTAGAGAAGCTGATTTTATTATGCGAGAAGAACTCCAGAAAGCCGGACTCTATGATTCCGTTTGGCAAATTCTTACTGTGCTGCTGCCAGTTAAATCAGTTGGAGTAATGGGTGACAAAAGAAGCTACGCACATCCAATTGTACTGAGAGCCGTTAGCTCGACAGATGCGATGACTGCTGACTGGTCAAGATTGCCTTACGATTATTTGGCAACTATTTCTACTCGAATCATTAATGAGGTTGATGGCGTTAATAGAGTTGTTTACGACATTACGAGCAAGCCACCAGGCACAATAGAGTGGGAGTAGCATTATTCTGAGCAAAGGCGAATACCCCGAAGCTTGTTCAATTTCAAAGTAATGATGCTGTTATAAATTAATTTGCTTCGGGGATGAGCTGCGCGATGAACGGACACGTAGCCGGTGCCCGCAGGGTCAAAATTTGCGTAGATACCTCGCCAGCTTTGCTGCCAGGAATATCACGGTTGCGAGAAAACCCTTATCATTTGATCGCATCGTAGCATAGCGGAGACGGATGTCAAATTAGATTAATCTAAACTTGCACATCACGAAACTACTATAGAATTGAATCAATGGAAACATACGCAAGTGCAACTCTCCCAAAATATTTATTGAACAAATTTAGTTTAATAGATCTTGATAGATGTTTTGAATACTTTGCTGTAGACCTCAAAGCTGTCAAAATGGGAGAAGAATCCATCACCCTCAAACTTTATGGTGACAAAGACAATATCAAAAAAGCAATCAAGGGTTTATACTCACTAATCAATAGTGACTATAAAAAACAAGCGCAGATTGATACCGAGCCCCTCAAACGAGTTCCTAACAAAATCAAAAATAGCCTGAATGAAAATGAAGAAACTTATAGAGCAAACTATGAGAAGCTCGCTGATCAATATATCCAAGACTGTTTTACTAATAACATACAACCACATCCGGAAGTAGTTGATGGCTTTGTGTTTTAGAGACTGTAGGGACACTCAATAGCTGCGTTACGCTCATTTTCCACAATCATCATTGGCAGCTCAGCCAACTCAACTTGTGGGAAACTCGCAAGCCTTGCTATTGAGCACCCCTACAGTCTCTAATTTATAATATAATAATAAGCAATGACTATGGCTTTAGACATCCAAACAATTGTAAGTAAAGAAAACCAGTACATCAAACTTGCAAGATTCTTACATCAAAGACGCGGGCGTGAAGAAAAAAATCTCTTCTTGCTTGAAGGAAAGACCTTGGTAGAAGAAGCTCACAAAAAAGATATCAAAATTCTCTACCTCTTTATAAGAGACCTCGAATCCCTTAGAGAAATTCCAAGACAAGCCAACACACAAGTTTTTGAATTACCCGAAGACTTAATGGCAAGAATCGCCACAACAGAAAGTCCGCCACCCGTAATTGCAATTGCCGAAATGCCCAGCTTTGAAGATCCACTAGAACAACAACTTAGTTTATTAAATGAAACAACAGAAGTTAAAAAAACAACTAACACATATTTATATTGCGAAAATATCACCGACCCTGGCAACCTTGGCTCTATCATCAGAACTGCTTTTGCAGCAGGAGTCAAATCTATTTATTTAAGCCCCGGCTCTGTAGATGTGTTTAACACCAAGGTCTTGAGAGCTTCAGTTGGTACAGCTTTTTATGGGCCTATCAAATATCTTGGGCTTGAAGAGCTCAAAGCCAAGATCCAAAATGAAACCAAAGCAAAAGCGATGAGCTTAGAGATCGTTGGCACCTGCCCGCGTAGCGACAAAGCCTATCAGGACCTTCAATTTAGCCCATTCAAAGATGTTTTGATTTTAATCGGTAACGAGACGAGAGGCTTGAGTGATGAAGCCAAAGAACTTTGCACCCAATTAATTAGTATCCCCTTAGAGAATGGTGTTGAAAGCCTCAATATACTTGCAGCAACCTCTATAATTCTGTTTGGGCTTAAACAATAAAGCCCCCGCATATGGTAGAATAACCCTAAAGATCCGGATTTAGCGTCTTATTTCGGATCTTTATCCGAGATTATGGCAAAAAACCTAGATTTTAATAGACATATCTCTTTTGAAGAAAACTATAGTTTTTTTCTTTTTGGTGCAAGGGGTACTGGCAAAACAACACTATTAGAAAAATTTTTTAAGAATAAAGCAAAGTTTTTAGATCTCTTGAATCCAGAATTAGAATCCAGGTTTAAAAGAAATCCTAATATTCTTATTGAGATAGTTAATTCTTTAACTGATGATGAAAAATATATTGTTATTGATGAAGTTCAAAAAGTACCTGAACTCTTAGACATAGTACACGGCTTAATAGAAAGAACCCCAAAATTATTTATACTCACGGTGTCAAGTGCTCGCAAACTTAAAAGAGGCAATGCTAATTTGCTTGCAGGAAGAGCTTTTACTTATAAGTTGTATCCATTTACTAGTTTTGAGCTTGTAGATAATTTTAATTTATCTCATGCGTTGCATTGGGGATTAATTCCCAAAGTTCAAGAGTTTGAAACTGATAAAGCAAAAGAAAAATTTTTGATTGCCTATGCACAGACCTATCTTAAAGAAGAAATTTTTGCTGAACAATTTGTTAGAGCCTTAGATCCTTTCAGGCACTTCTTGGAGCTGGCTGCACAGATGAACGGTAAAATACTCAACTTCACTAAGCTCTCAAGAGACATAGGTATAGATGATAAAACCATCAAGAAATACTATTCAATCCTAGAAGATACTTTATTGGGTTTTAGTCTCAAGGCTTTTAAACATTCGTTCAGAAAACAATTACAAACTAAAGCTAAGTTTTACTTGTTTGATACAGGGGTGAAAAGAAGTTTAGACAATACACTCTCTATTCCACTTAAGGAAGGTAGTTCAGCTTATGGCGAGGCTTTTGAGCATTTTATAATTCTTGAGATCATTAAGTTAAGCTCTTACTTCCACGAAGATTATCGTTTTAGTTATTTGAAAACTAAAGACGATGCAGAAGTTGATTTAATTGTGGAAAGACCAGGTCAACCTTATTTATTTATAGAAATCAAAAGCTCTAAAGAAGTACAAGAATCTCATCTGACAAACTTGATTAGGCTCTCAAATGATTTTGGGGACTGTGTTCCAATATGCCTCTCGCAAGATTCCATTAAACGCAAGATCTCTAATGTAGAAGTCTATCCTTGGCAAGAAGGTATTAAGCAGATGCTAAACCTCTGTAATTCTGTTTAGTCTTAAACAACAAGCTAAGATTAATCGTCAATGATGGAATGACCTTGGCTAAATTCAATTGCATCATTAATCAAAGTTTTTATCCTATCTCTTTCTAGAATATCTGTTACTTCCCTCTCTAATTCCTCTGAAGCCTGCGCATGATTTAAGAAGAACTGAATAAGCTTGGCTTTCTCTTCTACTGTCACATGAGAATCTAACGAGCCCTTATGAATAAGATCCAACAATATTACCACCAGATTAATCCTTGCTGAGGGGGCTTCGACACTTTTGTCCAGAGTAAAATCATGTCCAGACTCTCCTCTTGATCGTAGCACTACTCCTCTCTTTGCCAAACCGTTGCTTCTAACGCCCCTCAAACTTCAAATCATTACTTGCTTTAAGTTCTATCGCCAAAAGATCAGCAAAAGAATTCATTGCTGCTACTGGATTATCAAAACCCCCACTGATAACAACAAGCCGCTTTTTATGACCACCAGAGGAGCTCGATAATCTAAATAATAAATCACGTTTTTGACTCTCAAAATCATCCAAAGTGATCTGCAGATTCCTTGAAGCATGGCCATCTTCAAAGATCCCTCTTGGGGTATAATGACTTATAGTGCGAACTCTTTCCAATTAGCAATAATCATATCAAGATAAAGCCATGAAATCAATAATAGCACTAGACATCGGCAAAAAACGTACAGGAATTGCCAAAAGCGACATACTGGGCATTGCCGTTAATCCTTACGACACTATTGAGACAATATTGCTCCTTGACGAAGTCATCAAGATTGAGAGAGAATTTGGTATAGAAAAACTCATTATCGGAATACCCTTTAATATCGAAGGTGGTAGCAAAGAGACAGAAGAATTTATCAAAACCAAAAGCAAAGAAATTCAAGGCGAGTTTTCTAAAATAGAAATAATCTTTATCAACGAAAGCTTTAGTTCAAGAGAGGCAGAAGCTAGGCTAAAAGACAGAGGAGTCAAAATAAGCCGATACAACAAAGCATTAATTGACCAAGAAGCTGCTGCGATCCTGCTAGAGCAATATTTCAGAGAAAATACTTAGAGGCTCAGCCGCTGTGCTCCATCATATAGACTAGCCAACAACATTAAATAGCCCCAATCACTTAGGAAAGCAAAGCTCAATAGGGCCAATAAAGTATATAGATCCTCAGGAGTAAAGAAGCTATGGAAAATCAACCAATAAATAGACTAGGTAATCCTATAGAGAGTATTGGCTTTGCACTCCAGGGCCTTGAAATGCGCAGTAAAGCCATTGCGGGCAACATTGCAAATGTCAACACACCTGGTTATAAACGCAAGGTCGTCAACTTTGAAGATATTTTACAAGACAAAACCTTCAAGGATGTTGAAATGAGATCAACAGATAGTTCACACATCATTACTGGTACTGACTCAAATAAACCAATTGTAATTAGTGAAGAACAAAGTTTTAATGTTGATAGCAATAGTATTGATATCGACAAAGAAATGGTTGAATTAAGCAAAACGGGATTACGTTTCAAAGCACTTTCGGCTCTTGCAAAAAAACAGTTTGATCAAATGAAAGGAATTATAAGAGGCTAATAATTATGGATATGGATATTCTTAACACAGCCGGCAGCGCCTTAATCTCAGAGAGATTAAGAATGGATGTCATCGCAAGCAATCTTGCCAATGCCAATACCACTCATGATTCCAAAGGTGCAAACAATCCATACCAACGCAAGATAGTTCAATTTGAAACAATTTATGATCAAAAAACAGGTCTATCTAAGGGAGTCAATGTTGCATCAGTCACAGAAGACGGAAGTCCCTTAAAGCGAGTATATGAGCCTGGTCACCCAGACGCTGACGAGCAGGGCTATGTTGATTATCCAAACGTAAGCATAGAAAGAGAAATGGTCGACATGGTAACAGCCAAAACAGCATACGAAGCGAATATCAAAACTATTCAAGTATTCAAAAGTATGTTCAATTCGGCACTGGAGATTTAATCAATGACAATAGAACCTATTAAATTTAGTTTACAAGCAATCGAAACACCTCTTCTTAAAGCGAGTGTCTCATACTCTGAAGCCGAGCCACAAACTGGCAAAGAAGGTTTTGCGGCAGCACTTGGCAATGCCATACAGAACCTTAAAACAACTCATGCTGATGCAGCTCATGCGATGCAAGACTACAGCTCAGGTAGAAAAGATATTGATATAACACAAGTCATGTTAACGCTTGAAAAATCTCAAGTAGCAACAGACCTTGCAATTCAAGTTAGAAACAAATTTGTTGAAGGATTCAACGAATTAATTAGAATACAAATTTAGGAGATAAGAGATGGCAGAAGCGATAGACAACGATAACGAACAACAAGAAGCGCAAATAAACCCACCACAAGAAAGCTTTTCTAACACTAGTGGAATCTTTGGCTCAATGATGAGCACGAAAAACATGATTCTTATAGCCGTCATTTTACTTACTGTTTTATTTCTGATAGGCAGGGTCTTATTTACACCAAAATATCAAACCGTATTCAGCAATCTAGCACAATCAGATGCAGCTGCAATTAGCGCACATCTTGAAAAAGAAAAGATCAAATTCAAAATCTCACCAGATGGCACAGCAGTTCAAGTAGCCGGGATGTCAGTCCCCAAACTGAGACTAGAACTTGCTTCCAAAGGACTACCAAGAGGTAGCGGAGTTGGCTTTGAAATCTTTGATAAAACAAATATCAATATTTCTGACTTTAATCAAAAAATCAATTACAACAGAGCGCTTGAAGGCGAACTTTCTCGAACCATTAGCTCATTAGACTCAATTAAGTCAGCTAAAGTACACCTAGCAATCTCCAAAAAAAGTATCTTTAAAGATCAAAACAATGATTCTAAGGCTTCTGTAATCATCAATCCAGAATTTGGAGCAAAACTAAGCGAGGAACAAATCAAAGGTATTCAACATCTAGTAGCAAGTGCCGTAGAAGGACTAGAAACAGACTACGTACAAATCACTGACCAAGAAGGCAACGCACTAGTCAAACCAAATGATAAGGATTCTTTAGAACAAAACAAAACAGCTAATAATGACGTGAAACTCAGGTCTTATGAAAAAAAACTTGAAAAAGAATTAATAGAGATGCTCTCTCCAATTCTAGGAGCTGGTAATGTATTAGTAAATATCACAGCTGAAATGAACTTTGATGAGTCTGAAATGAATATCGAACTTTTCTCACCAACCATTGGTGAAGACGGACAAAAAGCCGAACCGGTAGTGAGAAGCGAAAAAACTAGTCAAGAAAGATACAAAAATGAGAAACCAAACAACTTTGGAACAGCAGGCACCCAAAACAATATGCCGAGTTTTGTAAAAAATGGTGAACCAAGACCAACAGAAAAAGACTACAACAAAGAAGACAAAACCAAAAACTATGAAATTAGTAAGTCAGTTGAAAGAATCCGCAAAGCCAGTGGACTACTCAAAAAACTATCTGTAGCAGTAGTTGTAAACAAAGAATTGTCCCCTTCTGAAAGAAGTACTCTAAGACAAACGGTACAAGTCGCAGCTGGTTTAAACCTAGAGAGAGGAGACCAAGTAATCGTAACGGGAATCCGTTTCTCTTCTACCCCATACTCTGATATTGCAAGTCAAGAGGCTCAAAAACATCTCTCGCAAATGGAAAAAGAAGCCAAGATCAAAAAATACTTGTCTCTTGCATTAATTCTTGCTGTAGGAGTAGCTATGTCACTAGTCTTGCTCTTCTCATTAACCATCGGAATTGACAATAGTAGAGCAAAAGAAATTGACAACATCCTTGATGAAGAAGAAATCCCAATGCTTAAAAGAATTGACAACCGTATACAAGAAGCGGAAGAAGCCTACACTAGACAACTATCGCTAGAAGGAAATAGAAGTGTTGGTGCCATGAAAGATGGACTGTCACAAATGGCAATGCAAGACCCTAAGACCATTGCACGAGGTCTTCAAGCCTACATGAACGATTAATATGAACCTATCAAAAAGATCATCCGGCATATACAAGAAAGGCGCCTCGCAAAGCCAGGGCAACGTTGTAATTGGTGGAATTGATCAAGAGCTCATAGAAACACGCAAAAATCTACTTGAGGAAATGACCGAAACAGCAGAAGCTAAAGCAGCTAGCAATATCAAAAAACTCACAATTCTTGCAAATCAAGAAGCCGAGGCTCTTATTAAAGACGCCAAGCAACAAGCTACAACAATTGAAGAAAAAGCTTTTGAGCAGGGTTATCAAGCCGGACAAAAACAAGCTATCCAAGATTGTGATGAAGAACTCAAATCAATCCTCACAGAAACAGCTACGATATTAAAAACCATCGAAAAAGAACGAGATGAAGCGCTGGCTGATGAAGAGGCGAGGATCTATAAATTAATCACCATCATCGCTCAGACGATTCTCAACAAAGAATTGGAAATTAACGAAGAAACTTGCCTGAATTTTATCAGCAAAGCCATTAAAGAACTAGAACACAAGGCTCAAGTCAACCTAATCACAAATCCACGAATAGCCAAGAAACTCAACCAACTCAAGCCAGAATTATTAAAAGAAAATCCCGAGCTAGAACAACTGACTATCAGCACAGACAGTAAATTTGGCAATGGAGACCTAATTCTTGAATCGAACAAAGACAGATTAGATCACAGGCTAGCTAGCAAGCTTGAGTTAATGCTAGAAGAAATGTTGAAACCATGAAGTTAGACTTTGAAAAGCTCGAAGAAAAAATCAAAACTGCTGATACCACTCGCCGTCTTGGTAGAGTAGTTAAAACTATTGGTCTTTTAATTGAAGCTGATGGTCTTAACGTAGAGGTTGGAGAGCTTTGTTATATCAAAACCAGCGAAGGTGAAATCAGGGCAGAAGTTGTTGGATTTAATAATGGCATGGCAGAACTTATGCCCCTTGGAGAAATCCACAAAATCAAAATGGGCGCAGAAGTAATCCCCAGCAAAAAGCAAGTGTCAATCAAAGCCGGTCCTGAATTGATTGGTAGAGTCATTAACGCTTTTGGTGAAACTATCGATGATAAACCAGCCCCAAGACTTCACGACCAACTAGCTCAATGGGGCAGTAAAATCAACCCTCTTAAGAAAGAAAGAATCACTGAAAGACTCAATTTCGGAGTTAAAGCTATTGACGGCATGCTCAGTTGCGGCAAAGGACAAAGAATGGGAATTTTTGCTGGCTCAGGAGTTGGTAAAAGTACCTTGATGGGCATGATTGCTCAAAACTCAAGTGCTGACCTAAACGTCATAGCGCTTGTTGGTGAACGTGCCAGAGAAGTGAGAGAGTTTATTGAAGAGAGCCTTGGACCAGAAGGGCTCAAAAAATCAATTGTCATCGTTACCACAGGGAATGAACCAAGCTTAGTTAGAGTCAAAGCGGCTTTGTTTGCTCATTCTATTGCTGAATACTTTCGAGATATACATGGCAAAGATGTCATGTTAATGCTTGATAGTATTACTCGTGTCGCACTAGCCCAACGAGAAATTGGGCTAGCAACCGGCGAGCCACCTGCAACAAGAGGTTATACTCCAAGTGTTTTTGCTCTATTACCGCGCATGCTCGAAAGATCCGGTACAGGCGAGAAAGGTAGTATCACGGCACTCTACACAATCTTAGTAGAAGGCGATGACCTGAATGAGCCTGTTAGTGACTTAACCAGAGGAGTACTTGATGGTCACATCGTACTCACACGTGAGCTTGCTTACCAAAACCATTTCCCAGCAATTGATATATTGCAATCAGTGAGTAGAGTAATGCCAAGTATCATCCCTCCAGAACAAAACGCTAAAGCAAACGAAATCAAAGCACTTATTGCAAGCTACCGGGACGCCCAAGACCTTATTAATATTGGCGCCTACCAAAAAGGCTCAAACCCAAACATTGACAGGGCTATTAAAGCCAAACCTTTTATAGACAATCTCTTGCAGCAAGGGATTACGGAATATAGCGAGCTTGAAGAGATAGTAGAGCTTATGAAACTAGTTGTGGGTTAAGACTTTGCTGCTTCCCAAGCTTTAATCTCAGGCACTTTAGCATCCAAAAACTTCATAAAACCACCCTTGAGAATAAATTCTTTTTTCAATGAATCTAATTCAAATTTGTATTCTTTATCTGTTCTAAGAATCTGAGCGTCAACATCAATTTCAATTTCGCCCTTGTATTTAGAAATCTCTTCAATCTCAGGGACAGTTAAGGTGACTGGCACCAAAGCATTGTTATAACAGTTTTCTTCAAAGATACGCGCAAAGCTCGCCGCAACCACAGCTTTAAAGCCTCTATCAGTAATTGCCCAAACCGCATGTTCGCGAGAAGAGCCGCAACCAAAGTTTTCAAGAGTTATGATGATTTGACAATCATCATGTTCGATAGCATCAAGTGGATTATTCGGAAGATCTTCAAAAAGATATACTCCTAATCCTGTTTTCAAGATACCCGTAAGGTGCCTTGCTGGAATAATTTGATCGGTATCAATATTAGAAGTAAGTATATTTAGGGCTTGAGATTTGAACTTCATAGAGTATTATTATAGCAAGACTCATTAGCCAAGAGCAACTAACTCGGCTCTATATGAATCAAAACCTCTGCCTTACCAAATTTATCAACAATCTTGGTTTCTATTTGATGGCTTAAATCATGTGCTTCTTTCAGAGAATCAGTGTCAAAACGCACCGTCATCTCAACAAAAGCATGATGGTTGCCCTTGCGAGATCTCAAATCGGCATAACTAACAACTTTGTCTGTAGACATAATCAAGTCATTAATCTCATGCTCTCGAATCCAAGCTTCGTCAACCAATAGCGGCACCGTTTGCTTTAATATCTTCCAGCCGCCTCTTACAATCACTACTGCTATCACTATCCCCAAAAACGGATCAAGCCAAAGATAGCCACGAGCAATAAAAAATACACTACAAAGAATAGAGACCGTCACTAAAATATCAGAGAAAGTATGGGCAGCATCTGCTTGCAACAACTGACTATTCAATTTTTTGCCAGCACGACTTTCATAAAGCCAAACAAAAATATTAATCACCAAAGTAACCAATAATAAATAAATCGTCATTCTATCAATATGCGGATAATCCCCTGGATTAAAAAATCTCATAACAGATTTTTCAAGCAACTCAAAACTAGTAATTGCAAGAAACGCAACAACAGCAAGCGCTCCCAATGTTTCAAACTTGGCATGCCCGTATGGGTGCTTCTGGTCAGGCGGCTGGGCAGCAAGCCGAATCATCACCAAGCCGATTATATTATTGAAACTATCGATCCCAGAATGAACCGCATCACCCAAAATACTCAATGAATGTGCTTTCAAACCTATAAATAATTTGATTCCAAAAACAATTAAATTAAGGACAAGTATCCACTTAAGTATCAAACTTACTTTGCTTGAAGAACTTAGATTCATTGCCAAATGCATTAGTTAAGGGCTCGCAAGACCGTTGCAGCAACTCTATGCAGCCAATCCATACCAAAGATACCGATCACCGCCATGATGACTACAGACAAATAAAGACTAAGCTTGACTAAACAATTGCCGTCAATTTCTTTATCATTCATTTGTTTGACAACCGTAGATGGCTCATCAACAACCATGATTTTGATAAGATAAAGATAGTAAAAAAGACCAATCAAAGAACCAAGCAAACCAACTAGTGCAAGCACTAAACCAAAATTAATTCCATAAAAACTTAAACCTGAAGTATAGGCAGAAGAAAACAAATAAAACTTAGCAATAAATCCAGCTGGAATAAATGGTAAGCCAGCCAAATTAACCAAACAAAGCGAAGCGGCAATAACCACTCCAGGACGCTTTTTAATCAAACCAGACATATCATAAATCTCATCAGAACCTGTTGTTTGCTCAAAGTAAATTAAAGCAAGAAAAGCACCTGTATTCATCAAGGCATAAACAGTTAGGTACATTATTAAAGCAGCAACACTTCTACCTTGAAATACTGCAAGCCCGATTAATAAATAACCAGCCTGAGCAATTGAAGAATAGGCAAGTAGGCGCTTAGTAGAACCTCGTGAAATCATCTGGATAACCCCGACATAATTGCCGATAATAATAGAAAGAATCGCAAGAACCGAAATCAATAAAGCCATTTCTTGAGTAAGAAAAACAAAATGAAAAAGCCTAATAGCTAATCCTAAAGCTGCAACCTTGGATACCACTGAAAGAAAAACCGTTGTTGTTGTGGGCGCGCCAGTATAAACATCAGGCGACCAATTATGGAACGGAGCCGCTGCTAATTTAAAACCAATAGTTGCGACTAAACAAATTGAAATCAAAGCAAGTAAGCTTGGTGACAGTAGATTAGCTTCTGCAAGCTTAAAGATTCTTAGTGCTATTTCATTGAAATTAGTTGAAGCAGTCAAACCATAAATCATTGAAATACCCAACAAAAGCACCGCTGTTGCAACAGCAGAGTTGATAAGGTATTTGATTCCCGCTTCATTAGAACCTTGATTTAACCTAGCGTAAGAAGCCAATAAAATTGCACTCAAGCCTAGAGTTTCAAGAGCCACAAAGAAGACTAAAAAATCATTTGCTGATACCAAGAATCCCGCCCCAAGACTGGCTGTAAGTATGATGGGATAATACTCTGATGGGCTTTCAAGCCTTTTGAGATATTGATTAGATCCCAATACTATTAAAAAACTAGCCCCATAAATTAAGAACCTAAAATAGATAGATAAGGCGTCGTGATTAAAACTATTGAATAAAATAGTCTTAGATTCAGCAGCAGGGAAATTCATTGCTGCGGCGATTGATGCCGTAACTAAAACAATTGCTGCAAGACCAGGCACGTATTTCTTGCTAGAATTAAACAAGCTCATCGCAAGAGTTAGCAAAATGCCAATCAAAACAATGATCTCGGGGTGCAATACAGATCTTATCTCAGTCAAGTCCATTGAAACAATTGTATGATATCTACAGAAATAGAGCAAATTTTAAAAAATCAGCCCAGTTTAATATCTGAGCTGATAATCAAGCTCTCTGACTTCAAAAATATTGATGATGCTCTCCATTACCTTGTAGATACCAGTCAAACGGTCTATGGAGCCGAGAACTGTTTCTTTGCACTAATAAAAGAAGAGTCTTTGCTAATCCAAGCACAAGCAAAAAAAACAAAAATTAAAACAGAATTCAACATCAACATAAACCCTTTTGAATGCTTAACTAAACTTGAGGCTTGCTGCAAAGACAACTTTGTATATTTACCGCTCAATATTAATAAACAATTATTCGCCGTACTGGTACTTTGCTACAAAGATCAAGAATCAAAAGCAATCTTCCAATCAATGCAAAAAGAACTTGAGCTCTTTGCAAAACAAGTCTCTATCTTCATTAGCTCCAATCAACAAATTACAGATCTGCAAGCCAGCAACAAAAAACTACTAAAACAAGATCAGCTCAAATCTCAACTTATTAGTACCATCTCCCATGAATTAAGAACCCCGATGGCAAATATTCTTGGCTTTAGTGAATTAATGAAAGATCTCAAGCTTGACCAAAAACACCAAGAATATAATCAAGAAATTCACAATTCTGCTTTAAGGCTTTCAAACTTGATTGATAATTTTTTAGATCTTTCTAGAATTGAAGAAGGTCACGAGCTTGAATTAAACAATCTTGAAGAAATTGAACTCGACTGGCTAGCTGAGCGTGCCTGGTCAATGCTTGGGGCAATCAATCAAGCTCATCAAATCACCTGGGAATTCCCTGATGATCTTCCCGCTATCGTTGTAGACAGTGAGGCAATAACTCGGGTATTTCTGAACTTATTTAATAACGCAATCAAATATAGTAGACCTGTTTCGAAACAAAGTTTCGATGTACAGGTTGCTCAAAAAAAGGTAGCAACCGCGCGAAATGCGCGTGTTGCCTTTGGAGATAATTCCGAGCAAATCCACTGCAAAATAAGTCACAAACAAGGGCTAATCACGGTTTCAGTCCAAGATCAAGGCATCGGACTAGCAGAATCTGAACTGGAAATGATTTTCGAACGCTTTTATAGGGTAGAAAATAAACAGAGCCGGCATATTGGCGGGACTGGACTCGGGCTCTGGATCAGCAAAAAGATCATCGAAGCACATGGTGGTAGAATTTGGTGTGAAAGTGCAAAAGGACAAGGTTCAACTTTCAATTTCAGTTTAAAAATAGGAGCGCTTGAGAATGCTGAACAAATTATTTTACATTAGCCTCTGCATTGTCCTATCACAAGGACTGGCAAACGCCAAAGGCAACTTTCTCAAAAGCCTTCCTCTTATAAGTAATCAAAAGAGAGTCAAAACACAAAAACCAATCTATTACGAATTAGTTCTTGAAAACATGCGCCCAGACGCTGATGAATTCTATGTCAACAGCATCTTTACCATCAAAGGTAGACCCAAGGCTACTATCGCAAGATCAGTAAATAAAAGAGCTGGTGATCTTTATCAAAACTATGTTAGCTTCGGCATCGGCGACTATATCGCTGACAATATCAAAATTATTGATATCATGCCCAAACTCAAAGAACTTATAGTTCTTGATGAGACCCGTTATGAATACTATGGTCTAACGATGGGATATGGCACAGCTGTCTCAAGGCTTATTCATAAACCAGGTTACACACCAACTAATCCTCGAAATAAGAAAAAATTTGGTAAAGCGAGAGAAAAACCAGAAGAATTAAATGAAAACAACCCTAACTAGATTTATAGCAATAACACTTTTAATAAGTTGTCTTAATTCAGCCCAAGCCGCTAGTATACTTGGCGTTTGTTCCACTAACGCCGATTTAGATCGCTGCAAAGCCAGCAAATTATTTTTTCCAACTTATGAAAAAACCGGTTCTACTTTTGATTTTAATTTCAGGGTAGATCAAGGAGCGATTGGAGATATCGATGAGGATACAGCTTATAACACCACAATTGACATACTAGATCTTTGGGAAGCCGAATCCAGCCTAGCATTTGTTGATACTGGCAGATTAAGCCAGGACATCACCGGTAACAACTTTGCCTCGGTGCTAGAAACCAGTAACCCACTAGGTTTTAGCCCTATTGTTTTTGATGATGATGGCGAGATCACCGATGCCCTTTTTGGTAACGGAGCAAAGAGCAGCGTACTTGGTTTTGCTGGAGCGACATTCTTTAATACTAGTGGTGAAAGTATCACTGGAATCAGAGAATCTCAAGCTGTCTTTAATGGATTTTTGTTTAGCGGTGCTGGTGGTGGTGGATCTCTTGCTTCAATACTAGTGGAGTTCAAGACAACGATCTTGCATGAGTTCGGGCATATGTTTGGCTTGGATCATGCTCAAGGTGGCAATCTTGAGGATTTCAATGATGGTACTGGCGATCAAGAAGATATCCCGGTGATGTTTCCTTTCGCTGCAAACCCATTAGTAGAATTGCAACATGATGATATTGCAAGCGTCCGAGCTGTTTATCCTGTAGGTAACGAAGCGAGTTCTTTTGGTACTATCACTGGTACTCTTGTTAAAAATGGCACTAAAGTACGAGGCGCCAATGTTGTTGCTTTTTTAACTGACGACTCCAACCCACGCAAACGAGCTGTTTCCGGGCCTTCTGACGTTAATGGTGCAGGAGACGGTGCTTTTTTATTGCCGAACTTAATTCCTGGCACCTATGTAGTTAAAGCTGAACCTATTGATTCTGAATTCACCGGCGGCAGCTCACTTGGTCTCTATGACCCGATTTCATCAAATAATATGACCACTGGTTTTTATAACGGCGACGGTAATAATATCATCGCTACCAATAATCTAAACACCGGCATTAGCCAAGCACAGCAAATCACTGTAACAGCAGGACAAACTAACAATATAGTTTTTGATATTGGTGATAATCCTGGCGGCACTGATGGCGGCACTGACGATACCAATGGCTCAACAGCTGAAGCGACTTTCACTCTTGGCGGCAAAGCTGTTAAGCAAATCATTCGCACCAAAAATTTTAAAACTATAATAGTCAAACTC
>JAQCFG010000042.1 GCA_027618255.1 Cyanobacteriota bacterium | reverse complement strand
CAAAACAACAAGCTATTCTCATCAAGTATTAGTGCCAGCGATTGTTAATCCAAAACTCAAAGAGGTACTGCCTTTAATGCCAGAGGAAATCAGGAATGAAGATGGCAGAGAAAAGCAAGACTGTGAAATCAACGCAGCGAAAAGATTAATCCCAAAACTAAAAGAATATAACTTGCCATTCATCCTCTGTGGAGACGCAATGTTTGCGAATCAAAACATCATAGAACTCGCTCAGGAGAATGATTTTAGCTATATGCTTACAACAAAATCCGAGACTTTGATAAAGAGAGTCGAACAATCTTCTAATTTAAGAAGCAAAGAAGTTATTGTTAAAGGTAAAAAATATGTCTATGAGTGGTTGAACGAAGTTAGTCTACATTACAATGCTGAAACTATTATGGTCAACTATTTTTCATTAAAGATTATTGATATTGAAACAGGAGAAGCTACTTACAGAAATTCATGGGTAACTGATTTGAAGATTGAAGGTGAATTGGTGGAAACCTTTGTAGAAGCCGCTCGTAGCAGGTGGGAAATAGAGAACGAGTGTTTTAACATTCTGAAAAATAATGGTTATGAGATGGAACATAATTACGGTCATGGAGAAGAATATTTGGCTGCAAACTATTTTTTACTGACTCTTCTATCTCATTTGTTTCATCAGATTCATCAATTGGTTGATGAAGTTTACCAAAAATTGCGTATAAAAAAAGGACCATTAGTAGTTCTGTGGAATGATTTAAAAGCTGCTATTAAAATGATAATTTTTGATAGCTGGGAACAGCTCATTAATTATCTTTTAAACCCACCCAAAATTTACGCGTCACAATTGATGACAAGCTAGCAATATTAACAACAAAAACCGCTCAACAGCTCTCGCTGATTCATTTTGCTCGCCTGTTTGACAAAATGCCGATGCAACTTGGCTCTCTGACTGACTTTGCGCAAAATACTTCGTTAACGAAACCCCTTAATCTCGCTCTGAACCACAAATAAGAAGGTAAAACCTAGCTAAATCTACATTAAAAATAGTTTAATCAAGAATTGCTGGGTGCCAGATTATGTTGAAAAGTGAACTGGGGAGACGCGGCCCCAATAGCGGCCCCAATAGGCTGGGGAGACGTGTCTCCAATAGGGAATAAGAATAAAGATGAGAAAAATATTTACAGTTTTAGTTTTGCTTAGCACGATGATGGGGTCAGTTGTTTCGGCAGCAGATTTTGAATCAAGACTCAAGCTCCAAGTTTTAAATTATGATGGCCAGAAATTAAGTCTCAAAGTGACTGAAGCTACTGACAACTTTCCGGTTTCAACAGTTTTATATTCAACAATTACAGAACACAAACCTAATAGAAGATTGATGCGCTCTGAATATATCAAAGCAAATATCACAGAAGCAGTTTTTCCGAATGGCACCAAGCGTGATCTTAATCGCCAACTTAAAATCAGAACTAAAAGATTTGGTGGTAAACGAGCAGTTGGTAACAGCGTCATAGGAACAACAGGTTTGGTATTAGGAATCACTCTTGATTTTCTATCAATTGGTTTACCAGTAGCTAGAGGTGGTCTTGCTCTCTGGAACGCTGGTTATAATATCCACGAAAAAGAAGCTGATGAGAGTGCATTCAAAGAAGGTGGTAAAGGCTTTCTTTCAGGAGCTTTATTTCCGCTACCTCAGTTAATACTTAAATCTAAAAGACTTAATCTTGAGCCTGGTAGTGAAATTGTATTTATGTCTACTGACGACGATGATCAGGTCAAGGGAATTGCACTTGCGCTATAAAATTGCTCTATGAGAGCAATTTTAATCGTGTTTTTAGTTTTAAGTAGTACAGCAGTACAAGCACATTATTGGGTTAGTACCAACTTGATGACCAAGGTGGAAAGTATTGATCCGCAAACTGTTCAACTTAAAGTAGTTGAACAACAAGATGTTAATAAGCATGCTTATCCAGTTGGAACGGTGCTGACTTTGAAAAATAAAAAATGGACTACAAAGTCAGGAATATCTGATGAGAAAATTGAAACAAGATTAGTTTCAGCAAAATATCCAAATGGCACAGAAGCCTCTATCAATAAGACTTTGACTATTAAGCCAAGATCTACTTTTGAGCGTATGGCATGGTTAGTTTTTGGATTGATTCCTCAGGATATGTGGCTTCAAGCCGGTGATTCAGTTATTCTTTTTGATACTGCTAGCGAAAGCGATACAACGCTTACTGCAATCAAAGATCCAACTTTATGATGAATGTAGGATAGTTCTCTCAAGCTTGCTTTAAAGAGATGAGCCGGAGCGAAGAATGACGCATAGCGTTATAAATACTCTTTTTCAAGTGCTTTAGCAATTACTATACGTTGAATCTCTGAAGTGCCTTCATAGATCTCGGTGATTTTGGCATCACGCATATAGCGCTCGACGTTGTATTCGGTGGTGTAGCCGTAGCCGCCATGTATCTGTATCGCTTGGATAGTGTGTTTCATGGCCATTTCAGAAGCAAAGAGCTTAGCTTGGGCCGCTTTGCGTGAGAAAGGTTCTCCATTGTCATGAGCTAGAGCCGCTGCATAAGTTAAATAACGAGCAGCATCGATGTCTACTGCCATATCAGCTAA
This sequence comes from Cyanobacteriota bacterium, assembly GCA_027618255.1. Lineage (NCBI taxonomy): Bacteria > Bacillati > Cyanobacteriota > Cyanobacteriota bacterium. The sequence goes on along the minus strand of JAQCFG010000042.1, from coordinate 15,004 downwards.
TTTAAATTGAATTGCTTGGAAGTCCAAGATTTTTTGTCCGAAGGCTTCACGCACATTGGCATATTGTATTGAGTCTTCAAAAGCTGCTTGAGCAATTCCAATTGCTTGAGATGCCATGCCGATACGTCCACCATCAAGAGTTGACATTGCGATTTTAAAACCATCACCGACTTTACTTAGAATATTGGCTTTAGGAATTTTGCAACTATCAAAATGTAATTGAGTTGTTGAGCTTGCCCTTATGCCAAGTTTGTCTTCAGGTTTACCGAAACTAAATCCCTCTGTACCTTTTTCTACTAAGAATGCAGTTACACCCTTGTGTTTGAGTTCTTTGTTGGTCTGCGCTAGAACCAAGTAGATATCAGCTTCTGCGCCATTTGTGATCCAGGCTTTGCTGCCGTTGAGAATATAATTATCACCATCTTCTGTTGCAGTTGTATTCATTGCTGCTGCGTCACTGCCGTTGCTTGGTTCTGAAAGTGCAAAAGCTCCAAGCTTGCTACCTGCTGCAAGTGGTCTTAAGAATTTTTCTTTTTGCTCTTCATTACCCCAGTCTTGAATTGGCATTGCACACAGTGATAAGTGGGCGGACATGATAGTACCGGTGCTAGCGCATGCTTTAGAAAGTTCTTCCATCGCTATTGAATAGCAAATATAATCCATGCCGCCACCGCCGTATTTCGGGTCGATGGTGATGCCCATCAGTCCGGCTGCTGCCATTAGTTCGACGTTCTCTCTTGGGAAGCGATGACTTTTGTCAATTTCTTTGGCGCGTTCCTTGAGTTCTTTCTCAGCAATGTCTTGTAGCATTTTGCGGAGCATTTTTTGATCTTCTGTGTAATTAAAATCCATAGGTTTATATTACACCCACGTTGAGCCTTTCACTTTTCTTGAGATAATAGACTAGTCTATTTGTCGGTAATTTCAGGTAAAGTGATAGATATCTTGCGAAACGAAGTTTCGCAGTAGATGTCGCCTCAAAAAAGGTCGCAACCGCAACGAATGTTGCGAGTTGCGTTAATGATAATACCGACTTTTGCAAAAGGTCTAATAGACATCCTGCAAAACCCCGTTTTGCTAGTGATGTCGCCTCAAAAAAGGTCGCAACCGCAACGAATGTTGCGAGTTGCGTTAATGATAATTCCGACTTTTGCAAAAGGTCTAATGAAATTACCCTGAAAAGTGCTCAAGGTTGAGACGTGGGTGGCTAAATATACCCCGGGTGGGTATATTTAGCTTTAGTTTTACAGAAAATAGCCGTTTTTATTAGCTAAGGACTTCTTAGAAGTCTTGTTTCGTATTGATGAAAATAAAAAGCATAAATCTAATAGACTTTCTGCGAAAGTTCCTTTTGTCGCCACTAACGGAACTAGTGCTTTGCACTGTTCCGACCTTTGTTGTTTCGACATCACTAACAAAACTTCGTTTTGCAAGATGTCTAATGCTGTTAGTACTGCTATTGCTTAGCTCAGTACCGGCCGTGTTTGCAGAAACAGAACCTATAACTGTGCCAACTAGTTGTGAGGATATTGCCACGGGCAACTTGATTGTTAAATACAAAACTACTGAAAAACATAAATCTGCAATTCAATATCATAGACAAAAAGCAGAAAAGCATCTAAGGGCACACTTGAAGAATTTTCAAGTGAATTCATTTAAATCTATGCTTAATATTGAAGACTTGATGAAACATGATAAAAGAGAAATAATTCCAAATCAAAAAATGAATCAACGTAAAAAAGAATTGCTTGGTATGAGTTTACATGAAGGTCTAGAGGATATTTATTTAATGCATGTTGACCCTAAAGCCAATATGTTATTAGATTGGATTGATGCAACACAAGGAAGACTAGAACAAGTCAAGTGTACAAAATTATTGGAGCTTATGGCAAACCTAAGCACTGATCCGCAAATAGATTTTGTTGAACCAGATTACCTGATTAAGTTAGAGAGTTTTAAGCCCGAGGACTTTGGTGCTGATATTACTAGTGCTCAAGCACGGTCTGAGTGGAGCTTTGATTATGATGCTTTGTGGGGGCAAGAAGAGATTGGTACTAGTCAAGCTTGGCGCTACAATAGAGGCAAGGGTGCGATAGTTGCTGTAATAGATTCAGGTGTAAATTACAATCACCCTGATCTTTGGAACAATATTTGGGTTAACGATACTATTGTGCCTGATAGAAATCGAGATGGTCGCAAGGATCTTAATGATCTTGATGTGAATGGTAATAAAAAACTAGAAAGTAATGAAGTCTTACCGGGTTCTATTGGTTTCGATTTTATTGATAATGACAATGAACCAATGGATGAAGCGATTGGGCATGGAACGCATGTCGCTGGAATCATCGCCGCTGAGTCTGGCAATAATATTGGTATTGCTGGTGTTGCTCCTGAGGCACGTATTATGCCTCTCAAGATTTTTTCTAATCGTGGACAGACTCATGTCAGTTTACTTATTCAGGCTTTGCATTACGCTGCCCAAAAAGGTGCAGATGTTTGTAATCTTTCACTTACAGGAACCAGTTATAGTAAGGCTTTAGCCAAGACAATCAAGGCTGTTTCACAAGTGATGGTGATTGTTGCAGCTGCTGGTAATGAGAATCGTGATATTTCAAATACTAACTCAAGTACAGTTGCAAGCCCTGCTGTTATACCAGAAGTGATTGCAGTTGCCGCGATGACCAATGCTCGAACTAAAGCTAGTTTTTCTAATTATGGTTTTAACACTGACTTTGCTGCTCCAGGTAGTTCTAAGTTTGGTTCAGTTAATATTCTTTCTACTGACATTAATGCTTCTGGTTATCGTCTCAGGGCAGGCACCTCTATGGCAACACCATTTGTAGTTGGAGCTATTGCCATACTTAAAACTAGGCGCCCAAATCTGCACGCTGATGAAGTACGAAATCTTTTGCGCCTTAAAACTATTTCGGTAAGATCCTCAACATATATTGGTGCAGGTCTAATCCAGTTGCCAAGTGCCATAACGGCGAGCACTAAAGTGCCCCGAGTACAATTGAAAATAGCAGAGTATCAGTACCCTCACCTAAAAACCTTAAATGGCTTGATCAGTGTCAAGGGTTCTATCATTGGTACGGATCTCATGTCGTATGAGATCAAGTTAGGCAAAGGTACTAACCCACTTGAATGGGATTCTTTAATTAAACAAGAACAACGTTTTATGAAAAAAGGTGTCCTGCTCAAAGGCTTAGAGACGCGAGCTTTTGCCAATGGCATTTATACAATGCGCCTCAGTGCCATCAATAGTCTTGGTGAAGAGGCTTATGATGACGCCCTCGTCTTGATCCAGAATTGAAACGACGTGAGGATCCCCTTAGCTGCTACCAACTAATAACATCAATCCCTTGACTAAGCAAATACTGATTAGCCTGCGAAAAATGCTTACAACCAAAAAATCCTCGATAGGAAGAGAGTGGTGAGGGGTGCGGAGCCTCTAAAACCAGATGTTTCGTTTTGTCTATCATGCTGACTTTCTTCCTGGCAGGCGCGCCCCAGAGCATAAAGACCACATGCTCGCATTGATCATTAATAATTTCAATCACTGTATCTGTAAACCTCTCCCAGCCTTGGTTAAAATGAGAACCTGCTTGACCAACACGCACAGTGAGAGAAGTATTGAGCAGGAACACACCTTGCTTTGCCCAAGAACTTAAATCACCATGCTCTGGAATTTCAATTCCAATATCGTCACGAAGTTCTTTAAAGATATTCACTAGTGAAGGAGGTTTTGCAATACCTTCTCTAACGGAGAAACAAAGTCCGTGTGCTTGACCTGGTCCATGATAAGGATCTTGCCCGAGTATCACTACTTTAACTTTGTTAAGGGGACAGTAATTGAAGGCATTGAATATATTATTGGCTGCTGGGTAGATAGTTTGAGTCTGGTATTCTTCTGTTAGAAAATTTTGTAGAGTAAGCATGTAGTCCTTACTCAATTCTGCTTGTAGTTCTTTTGCCCAACTAGCTTCAAGCTGATCTTGTAGTTTAGTTTGGACTTGCATTTTAGTTATAGACTTTGGGTTTTTTGAAAATAAGTTTGCTAATAAAAAATAGAATGAGTGAAACGGCAAGATTGGTGAGAGTCGCTACTAGAATGTGATTGAAATTAATTGCTCCTTGTGAGTAAATCAATTCAAGAATTGGCGAGAAGATGATATTGAAAATAATGCAGATGATTAGTTTGTCTGCAATTTGATGAGGATTGAGTTTGCTGAGAATAAACGCTAGCAGCGGATAGATCCAGAAAATGCTGATGTCATAAACCAGTAAAGAAGACAATATGCATAAGATAGAAGCGATGACTAGGTTTTGATAAATAGGTAGCAAACTAGAACTAACAAAAATAAATGCTAGAGCGAGGTTGAAAGGAATAGAATCAAAACTACTAAATACAGCAACTTGTAAGTTAACTAATACCAAACAAAACAGTACTAGTTTCCAATCTTCTTTTTGTAAAAATGCCATTACTTGATGTAGTCAGGGATTTCATCATCATTGTCGATACCGTTAGGATTTACTCTGCGACCTGAATCCCCACCTGGGAAGAAAACAGCTTTCTCGTTTGCTTTGTCTTCAAACATTAAATCGATGTTTTCGTTTTGATCGTATTCAAGAAGCCCAGCTTTAACACCTTTGGTAGCCATTAGATTTGGTAGGTCAACTGCAACACCTGTTTGTTCAACAGCTACAGTCGCATCTTGTCTGTCGGTATCAGCCTTAAGTTGAATTTCTTCTGCTTTCGCTCTGATTTTTGCTGCACGTAGATCCTGGCGAACGGCTTTCATTAATTGACTAATAGCGTCTTTTTGAGCTTTCAATCTATCAAGTTGAGCTTGCGCATTTGCTAATTTATCAAGTGCATATCCTTGTCGATCTTCAGCTTTGACTAAGTTTAAAGAACTAACTGCAAATAACAATGCTAAAACCAGAAATTTATTTATCATACGGCTCATTATACAATATTTTTACTAGTTATAAATAGTTTTCAAATTCTCAAAGTTTTCATGAGCTTTGCCTGAATAAACAGATTTCTTTGCTTGCTCAAGGTATTGACTTAATAAATCTGTGAATTTATGGTAGTTATCGGTACAATCACCCTTGTCAAGATAAGAGAGAAGGGACGAATTAAGGCAAACTGTACTTATCTTCGCTGTATTGCGATTCGATCCATTAAGAATCTCATTAATAATCGCAGCATTGTCTTGATGATCTTTGCCTCCAGCAAGATCCTCTTTGTTATCGCGTAAATCTAAATCAGCAGCATCAAAATCAAATTCTATTTTTTTAGATTGATTGAGCAGGATGATTTTGGATTTAGAAGCGCTAGTAATTTCGTCGACTTTAGTTCCATCTGCAAATTCAGAAATCACAATGATGGCAGCTCGTCTTTTGCCTTGTTCAATAAGTGATTTTACTAAATCCACAATGGTTGATAACCATTTTTCTTTGGCAACACCAATTACTTGTCCTTCTAAAACGACCGGACTCGCTAAGGGGCCGATAAGTGAGATGAAACTAGTAAGCCTGTGTTTACGGCAGATTTGTTTGATTGGTGCGAGCAAATCTACTAAGATGGGATTTGAATAAAATGCCAAGTTGGTTTTTTCTAGTCCCATGATTTTTTGTTCAAGACTTACAGCTAAATTAAGACCTAGTGCTTCAATCACGTCGACAGAGCCTGTTGTACTACTGCTTGATCTGCCACCATTTTTGCAGATCCTAATTCCGCAACTGGCAGCGATAATAGCAGCGGTTGTTGAGATATTAAAAGTATTAGCTCCGTCACCACCGGTGCCACAGCAGTCATAGACAGGAGTTTGAAGATCCAGTGCAACAGCTTGTGCAAAAATATAGTTTAAATAGTCTTGAATTTGCCCGGCAGAAAAATCTTCAGAACTTTGGATGAACTCAAGTAGTTCAGCTTCGTTCATTGATTCTAGATTGCTAAACAGTTTTTCAGGTTTCATCTTAATGCTTATGCGCGCTACTTACGTAGCCTACTGCTCCTGCACACAGGCTTTGCTGTCTCTTCCATTGTTTAAATCAAGGAGTCAGGGCAAAGCCCGCAGCATTAACTAGCAAGTGCAAATTGATTAAACTGTGTCCGCTCATTGTCTAGAACTAATTTGGCTCTAGTCATTGAACGAGGGAATTCCCTACCACGTTGAATTAATTGTTGATCCCAAGCTTCCGGTTCAAATACTTTGACGATTTCTCTGACTGCTTGTTTAACATCAAATTCTTTGCAGCTGAAAATATCTACGGTAAGAAAACCTTTGTCCGGAAAAGTATGAAACGCCAAGTGACTTTCAGCGATGATTACAATCCCACTAAGTCCCCAATCATCAGGCTCCTGACCACCTTTGTATTCAAATACGTGGGGTGCCATGATTTTGGTCATATTCATTTTTGTTGGTAATTCATTCAGGAGATCTGTTAAAAGCTTCATGTCCGTTAATTTTGCGTAACTACATCCTGTTGCTTCCATTATTAAATGCGGGCCGAACATACACTTTACCTCCTGTTTTTATTGGTGCTAACCGTAATTTGTTTGCATATTATTGCCTTACTTGCTTAAACAAGTAGGGTTTATCATATCAGCATTGTTTTGATAAATCATTAAAAAATTCTGGTATTTACGTATAGGGGTTCCCCTTGTTTCTGTACTAATCACGGCTTTTGTTGTGGCACAAACGAGACATGGCAATACATGTTATAATCTGTATTGCGTATTGATAATAATTTTATGAAATGAACAGTCCCATCTCTAGCGTGAATACAGCAAGCCCGGCCCATGATTTGGGCCCAAGCAGACGAGCTCAAGCTGAAATACCGGTACTTGCAACACAAGTCTTGAACCAGCGTGAAAATGCAGAGGCGATTGCTAATACCTATGAAACGAAAAATAAATTAGAGGTGACTGATGCCGTTTCGCTTAAGGGTTTGACTGTGATTGATGATGTTTTCAACTTTGCTAAGAAAATTGGCAGGAGTGCATGTTTGGTTGGTGGTTGGGTTTGTTCAACAGCTGCAGTTGCATCGATGTTTTTCTTTAATGTGAAAACTTTCGGACTTTTATTCGGAATACCTGCTGCTTTATTTTTTGTGGTTGCAACTACTTTGGATAAATCTACCAATAAGCAGACTAGTTCGGCGATGATTACCGATCCACTTAAGGCAGTATCAAATTTATTAGAGAACAATACCAAGTTTTTGAGAGAGAATCCTAGTCATGTCATTAAAGTGATTCAGTCAGTTGATGAGATGTCTAAGAATACACAAGACTACTTCGATGCGGTTGATAGGCTTGAAGCTTTACGTGAAGCAATTTTGGTTGATAAAGCTCAACTTAGTAGCCATGAAGATGAATTGAGTTTGATGTATGCCGGACAAATGGATGATTACTTAGCTGTGCTTGACAACATCTTGACTGTACCAGAGTCTAAAACAATGGAAGATGATGTAAGAGAGCAAGCTCGTTCAATGCATAGTCAAGCACAGAAGCAGCAAGCGTTATAGTTTTACATAGGGACAATGACTGTCTGTCCAATTTGAAGCAGTCTTGCATTACTGATATGATTTGCCATTTTGATTTTTTGAATATTGTTATAGCTACTTGAGCCGTAGAACTTGCTAGCTACTTTTTCTATAGTATCTCCTGAACGGATTTTGTACTCCATTAAAGTTACGCTGTTGGAGCTGAGTAGAGGCGATCTTTTTACTAATTCTTGAGTTGGCGCACTAGCTAGAATGATGTTTTCTACACTAAGTTCTTCATTTGCTTTGTCTGGGATGGTGTCAGCTGTACCTGTTGCAATTTTGTCTTGATTGTTGATGTTTTTACCTTTGACTATTACTTGTGAGCCAAATTGAGTGTTTGAATAGTTTTTGTGCGGTAATATTAACGAGAAAAACAGAATAAAGAGTACTACTGAGACACCTATAATAAACATCAAAGCCCAGTTTTGAATATTTTTATAGTCTCTACTGCTTAAAAAAGTCGAGTTGACAGGAGTGAAAAAAGAATTAAGGTTGGCTTCTAAATCAGAGTCTTGGCTTAGGTTCTGTAAGGTTGCCATGCTTGGGCGATTTAGACCCAGTTCATCTTTGAGTTTCGCTGAAAGTACTCTATCAGTACCTGTGTTGATGCCTTTCTTGATTTTTTCTTTTATTCCAGCGAGGTTCATTGTTTTCATTATAGCATTTAGTCTTTTTGGACCCTATCCAAAAAGACTAAGTCCATTGGATTATAAACAAAGTTCTTAACCCAAGGTTTTTTAATTATGCTTTGTCTGTCTATATAAAGTGGTGCGATTGCGGCTTCTTCTTGGCTCAGAATTTCTTCAGCTCTGGTATATAGTGCCCGTCTTTTCTTGGTGTCTATAGTTTCAGCGGCGGTTTTCACTAGGTAATCATATTCATTGTTATGAAAACTAATATCATTGAAGGGATTGTTTGTTGTGAATAATGCCATGAAACTATCAGGATCAGGGTAATCAGCGCCCCAATTGGAACGGAATAGGTCAGGAGGGTCTTGTCTTAACCTTGCTAGAAATACTTTCCATTCCATGGTGGTGATTTTGATTTTGATATTTAGTTCTTGTTTCCAAATTGCTTGCAGGGTTTCAGCTTGGAGTTTGGTATCTTCTCTACTTGGTACCGCTAGTTCAAGTTCAGGAAAATTCTTGCCTTCGGGGTAACCAGCTTGAGCCAGTAGTGAACGTGCTAGTTCAGGATAGAAGCCATCTTGTTTAAATGGAGTTTTAAATTTGTGTTCAAAGTTGTTGGCGATTTGTTCTGTGTCGAGATAGCTAGAAAGACTTGGAGGTATCCAGGTATTGTTTGCGACATCACCCTTGGACCTAATTTGAGTAAATAGCTTTCTGTCTATCGCAAAGCTCATGGCTTGGCGCACTCGTTTATCATCGAGTGGGGTTTTTTTGTGATTAAAGCCGACAAAACTATTTCTCAATAAAAGGTAACGATTAACACTAAAAGCCCCCATCTCCCCTTCCGGAAGATTTTTATATTCACTTGCTGGAATAGATCTTCCATCTATCCAGTCAAATTGATTATTGAGAAACAAAGTGTAGGCGCTGGATTGCTCAGAGACCATAAAATATTTGAGGTATTTAATGTTGGCTTTACTTTGGAAAAAATCATCGTTACGCTCTAAGAGGATCTTGTATTCATGTTGCCATTTTTTGAGTTTGTAGGGTCCATTAGTAATTAGGTTCTGTGGTTCAGTCCATGTTGAACCATATTTGTCGATAAGGTCTAATCTAATAGGATAAGTTATTACTGAAGAACTGAGATATATAAAGTAGGGTGTTGGATGTTTGAGCTTGATTAATAGTTCATGGTCATTAATTGCCTTGCTGTTTTGAATATCAATCATTGAAATCAAGTCAGCATAGGGTGCAGCTGTTGCCGGATCAAGCATTCTTGTATAGGAATCTATAAAGTTGCGAGCGACTACAGCTTGCCCATCAGTCCATTGGGCTTGCGGGTCCAAATGAAATAAATAACTAAGACCGTCTTCGCTGATATCCCAGCTAAGGGCACAACCTGGAATTGAAATTGCTTCTCCATTATTATTGGTTGAAAACCTGGTAAGACCGATCATTATATTAGCGACTATGTCCATCGAGTTATAGTCTTGGAGCCTGTTCCAGTCAAGTGTTGGCGGTTCGGTACCAAGGTTCATGCGCAAAGTATCGGGCTCTGGAGTTTTGGAGCAGGAAGCTAAAAATAGAATGATAATTAGTAGTTTTTTCATATCAAATGGATTGCCCCGCTTCTACGAAGCTCGCAATGACCTAACGGTCAGTTACGAGGTGTTACTGCTGTCTCAAACTCGAGATTAGAATTAGTTTGCGGGTCTACTAGTTTGACTTTGATTTTGAATAGATGTTCGTAGTTAACTGTGTAGTAATAATAGGCAAATTCAGATTGATATAGTGAAAACTCATCAGAAAGATCGTTGTAGGCAACATCTGCTGCGATGCCAGTTTTGGTTACACCTTCTTCTTCGTCGTAATTAGCTTTACCTAGTAGGCTTGGTGGCATGATAGGCCAGTAGCGCGAGTTGTCATTGGTATAAATACCATCTTGATTTTTGATTTTGAGTAGTTTTAATTTGGCTCTATCAAGAACTAAATTATCGTCCCGGTCTTTGGCAAAAGCGATGTAATAGAGGTAATAATCATAGGGATCATCACTACGGTCGGCAACTTTGGCTTTGAGGTCTTGGGATTCTTTGGTTTCACCAATGACTGGTATCGTAAAATAAATATAGGGCTTACCAAATGCGTAATCTCTGGGTAAGGGTACATTGGAGTTGTAACCATCACCAACATAAACCATCCCTTTGTTGGCTTGCTTGATATTGTTTGCCATGGCTTGCAAGGCTGATCTGGCGTTAGTTTGCAGCTTACCATATTGGAATGATTTATGGAAAAGCACCATACCTTTGTTGTAGTTGCCATAAATTAATCCAAGAACTATCGCAAGAATACTGATTGCAACCATGAGTTCTATTAGGGTGTAGCCTTTGCTATTTCTCACACTTCCAGTATATGGCATAATGTGGGGGAGAGGGGAATAGGGAAACGGGTCTATGCCAAAGATTATTGGACTTACTGGAAATATAGCTTGTGGTAAATCTAGTCTGGCGCGAATTTTGATTGAGCGCGGGATTCCTGTTTTGGATAGTGATGATGTTGTTCAAGAGCTTTATCAGGATAAGCAAGTGCAGTCTGAGATTTTAGAGATTTTTGCTAGTCTTGATAAGCAAAAAATATCTAAGATGATTTTTGGTGATGATGATTTAGCGAAGTCACGACGCAAAGAACTTGAGGCGATTTTACATCCCCGGATAAAACACAAGTTCAATGAATGGTTGCAGCAGAATCAATCTGCAGAGCTAGTGGTGAATGTGCTGCCACTTTTGTTTGAAGCTGGTTTAGAAAATCGATATGACTATATTGTTACGGTTTTTTGTGATGATAAAGTGCAGCTTCATCGTCTGCAAGCACGCAATCCAGAATTATCTGGGCCCGAGATTGAAAAGAGAATTAAGTCACAAATGCCACAGACTGAAAAGATTAAAAGAGCTGATTATCTAATAGAGAATAATCAAGGTTTAGAGGAGTTAAAACAAGGCTTGAACGGGGTTCTTGAACAGATAAGACTCGTGCGGAACTAGGGGTTTCACCTTTATTTTCCCTTTAATATTTATATTTTATACATTATTTATAAAATAAACTTTAAATTTAAGTAATAGCACTTTACTTTACATATGATATGTTATACAATTTAATTTAGCGTCAATTTACACGTAAGATGTGGTGGATTCACCGTTTAAGAGGGCGCTTGTGTAATTAGTACATCATGTATGTTATAATTACACAATACACAATACATGATAAACATGTAAAGCAAACAGGAGTGATCCAAGAATGATAGAAACAAAAACAAGAAAGAAAACGGGCCCGAAACCATTATATGGTGAAGCCAAGAAGATGGTATCTTTCCGTCTTAGTCCAGAAGCATTGACCATTATCAAGGGCTTAGCGGACAGAGAAAGTCTTAGTCAAGCTGAAGTACTTGAAAGATGGGCCAGACAGTTCAAGGGAGGTAATCCTGAGACTGAAATAGCTCAAGAAGCTGTTGCTGCTAACCGTGAGTTAGTAGGATCAGAAAGATAGTCCAAGAATTTTCACTTGTCGGCCAATGGCCGGCGATATAACTCCGTACGGAGTTAAGGGAAGGAATTGGATTACTAAAGCTTATAAAAAAGACCCCGCCGGGGTCTTTTTTGTTTTGTTGCTGTAATTGCAAAAACTTCGTCTTGCAGTTTTGTTTATAGTAACTACTTGGATCTAAAAGCAACTAACATTGGGCTTGCAAGAAAAAGTGAACTGTAAGTTCCAATAGCAAGTCCTACAAAAAGTGCTCCAACAAAGAGTTGGGTTGAATTGCCACCAAGGAAGAACAAGAAAGCAAGCACTGTCAGGGTGGTAATTGAAGTGTTGAGTGATCTAGTTGATACTTGATTCACACTTAGATTTGCAACGTCAGGGAAGGTGAATTTTTGTGTTTGAAGTTTTTGGTTCTCGCGAATTCTGTCAAAGACTACGATAGTGTCATGCACTGAAAAACCAAAGGTAGTTAGGATCGCTGTAATAAACAAGCTGTTAACTTCGATCCCTTGAAACAAACCAAGAAACGCAAAGAGTCCCATGACGATTACTACGTCATGCACCAGTGCTAGGATTGCAGCAAAAGCATAGTCGCGTTTGAAGCGCGATGAGATATATACAATGATCGCAATTACAGTAAAAAATAAAGCCAATAAACCACTTTGGAAAAGTTCAGGACCGATGATAGGACTCACTGTATCAATGGCGTTGATATTATATTCGCCATAAGTTTCTATGAGCTTGAGGTTTAAATTGTCCATTGCAGGATCATCAGAAATTGCTTTGGTGCGAATAATCAAAAGCGGTGACTCGTCTTGTGTGATTGTCGCTGTGCTGTTATTAAGACCAACATTGTTGAGGATTTCAATAACAGTGGTGCTATTGAGTGACGCTAATTTAGTTTTGTCAACAAAACTATATTCAAGTTTGGTACCACCTGTAAAGTCCAAGCCTAATCTAATTGGGGCTCCGAGCTTAACGGTAGATAAAATCATGAATATCAAGCTTGCTCCAACGAGGAGAGCTGAGAAACCAAACCAAATCTTCGAGTTTTTAACGCTGTTCACTGTCATATCACCCAAAAGAATACCATATTAAAAATGGAGACCCCGGGTATCTCCATTTTTAATTTCTTTGGCAAAAATGGAGATACCCGGGGTCTCCATTTAAGATAACGCAAATCTTCCGTTGAATTAAGCCCTTGTTAATGCAAAATTGTTAGATAACGGGTATTAATTATATATAGCCTTTGTTTGGCTAGACTTCCTCACATGCCTGGTGTAAAAATAAGTGAATTATTAGTTGGCGCGCTGATTTTCGGGATCATCCTGATTATCATTATTCCTTTGCCGCCATTTTTATTGGATCTTTATATATCTATCAACCTCACACTCGCCGTTATTGCGATTGGTATCTCTCTCTATATTTCTAAACCGCTAGATTTTGGAGCCTTACCTACTTTCCTGTTACTTACAACTATGTTTAGGCTAGCTCTCAACATCTCAACAACTCGTTCGATTTTATTGAATGCAGATGCTGGGAAATTAATTGCAGCAATGGGCAATTTCGTTGCAGGTGGAAATATAGTTGTCGGGATAATTATCTTCGTCATCATTACCGTTGTGCAGTTCATGGTGATTACCAAAGGTGCTGAGCGTGTTGCTGAAGTATCTGCACGTTTTGCTTTGGATGCGATGCCAGGTAAACAAATGTCTATCGATGCCGATTTTAATGCAGGTCTCATTACTAGTGAACAAGCGAAAGCCAAGCGTTCTGAAGTAGAACGAGAATCTGCTTTCTTTGGTTCCATGGATGGTGCCTCCAAGTTCGTCAAGGGTGATTCGATGGCGGGTATCATCATTACCATCATTAATATAGTCGCAGGTTTGACTATTGGTATGGCGCAAAAAGGCTTGCCGTTTGAGGTTGCCGCCCAGAAATATATCATTCTTACTATTGGTGATGCGATTTCGGCAATTTTGCCAGCGCTGATCCTTTCAATTGCAACCGGTATCATAGTTACTCGTGCAGGTTCTACTGCTGATTCTTTTGGTCAGGATTTGGCAAAACAATTAATGGCTCGCCCAAATGCTTTTGCTGTTGGTGCAGCATTACTGTTCATTTTTGCTTTCTTACCAGGCATGCCAAAAGTAGTTCTGTTTGTTCTAGGTTTTGGACTTGTTGCATTTGTTATTTATCTCAACAAACAAAAAAACAAAGCTGCCGGTAAAGATCTTGATACTGATGTCGAGATAGATGAGAGTGTTGATCAAAGCGGCGCGCCGCGTGCAACTCCAGAGATGATGTATTCATTGCTTGAAGTAGACAAGCTGGCTGTTTGGGTTGGTTCTGGTTTGCTTGATATTGCTGACCCAGCACGTAACGGAACTCTCGTTCCTGAGATCGCTTCCTTGCGTCACCAATTAACTCTCAACCTTGGTTATATCCTGCCTTCAGTGCGTATCATGGACGCGCCTTCACTTTCGCCAAGCGAGTACCGTGTAGTAATTCGCGATACTACTGTAGCATCTGCAGAGGTCTATGCTGACAAGATGCTAATCTTGCGCGAGGACTGGGACAATATTTATTCAGAGCCACCACCTGGCTCATTGCCGGGCTGGGAGCCAGCTTTGCAGGAAGCAGCGTACTGGGTTGATCCAGAGTATCTTGAACAAATTGATTGGGACCGGCCAGCTGCGCCAGCTGTGCGTGTCATCACCGCGCACATTGCTGAAGTAGTGCGCAAGAATATAGATGATTTGCTTGAGAAAGCAGATGTACGCCGTGTACTTGATCAAGTCAAACAATATGATAGTCAATTGATTGATAATCTAGTGCCGGGTGCAATCTCACTTGGTGACTTGCGTAGAGTTTTTGTTAATATGCTCAAGGAACGTGTTTCAATTAGAGATATTCATTATGTACTTGAGCGCTTGGAAGATCTTACCGTTGCAATCAAAGATCCTGACCAGCTTTCAGAGAAACTTCGTGTTTCGCTTGGTAGACAAATATGTCTTGAGTTTGCAACTCCTGACCGCCAGCTTCCAGCAATGGCTTTTCATCCAAGCTGGGAAACGCGCTTGGAGCAAGCTCTTCAAAAAGTCGATAACAATATGGTACTTATTCTTGAACCAAAACAAATTCAAAATCTTGTGACGATGATTTCTAACGCCTCGCGCCGTATTCTTGAGCAAGTAGAACGCCGTCCTATATTGATTTGCGGGCCGTCACTGCGTTTGCCATTGTTTAGATTAATTGAGCAGTTTGATCCGCATGTGCATATA
>JAQCFG010000041.1 GCA_027618255.1 Cyanobacteriota bacterium | reverse complement strand
AGAAAAATCATCCGCTGCATCCTTTGAGTATTGAGGCGAGAAATGCTTTAATTTAAGTGTTTCCACTTAGTACTTTACACTCAATTCAACGACTTCACCATCAAATCAGCTCAGACAAAGGCTTTGTATAATCAGTGGAACCAATACAATCATTAAACATTGAATTTATAACAAAGGATAAATTAGTCCTACTCCCTGGAGTAAAGAAATCCTCGCTTGAAGTTCATCCATCAGAGGTTGGTGACAAAAATTTAGTCGGTGGATATGAAGCAAAGGATGCTGTAATTAAGGATCGTCAAGCAGGTGATAATAGCCCAAGCTACACAATGGGCGCACAAGCTTGTACTGCTGGTTACTTACGAGTTAAGGTTGGCATGCAACCAAGCAGTGATATCATGTTTCATTTATTAGGAGTTAAGAATAAGGGTCAAGACCCAACGGAAGTCGTAGAAAAAGAGTTTTTAGAAAAGATCCAAGAATATTTCACCAGTATTGATAATCTAATTAAAATAGCTAAAGACAATAGTGAAGAGCTCCATATTGATTATGTCACCGCAGGCTCGCTAGAACGATCTCAAGGTCAGTCACCACCAGGAGCAGAACCGATTGACGAGGTGATGAAACACAGTAAAGGAGTGCGTAAAGCCGTTGAAACAATTTTAGTAGAACAGACTCAAGCTTTCAAAGACAGAGCTTCTCAGCAGGGAGTGAAGACAACAATCACTTCAAGCAAGTTTGCAAATCAACATAGTATGCTCAATTCAAAGATACCTATCACACCAAAGACCAATTTATATTTTGACGGCAAGAACACTCTATATATTAATGCCGCTATGGCAGAAGAGCAGGAGGGTAAGCAAAATTATATTAGTGATGCTACTAGTGCTGAAGAAATTAAACTACATTATGCAAATATAAAGGTAAGTGAAAATCATTCTGTACCTCAATTAGCTAAAACTATTAATGCAACACAATCTGCATGATAAAATAACCTTATAATGCGCTTCTTTAGTATTTTTATCATAGCTCTAAGTCTAGTTTCTTGCTCTAAGCCAGTAAGCGCTCCAGAAATAACAACAGAGACTCACACCAACTCCAACATTGACTGGAAACATCAATGGGACGATAGTGTTTTCCAGACAGCCAAAGCTCAAAACAAACTCATCATTCTTAGTCTAGAAGCTATTTGGTGTCACTGGTGCCACGTAATGCAAGCAGAAACATATAGTAATCCTCAAGTTGAAAAGCTTCTCCGTGACAACTTTGTTAGTGTTTCTATAGACCAAGACTCCAACTCTGGTTTATCTAATCGCTACAAGAACTACGGCTGGCCTGCAACCATATTGTTTAATTCACAAGGTCAGGAGATAGTCAAAAGAGCTGGCTATATCGAAATTAACGAAATGATTGAATTACTAGAAAACAAAATCAAAGACCCAAGCCCAGACAAAGACTTTAATCGCAAAATAAATTACTCTACAATTAGTTTTTTAAGTAATGAGAATAAATCAACACTTGAAAACAAATACTTAAATAGCTTAGACACCAAGAAAGGTGGCTTGAAAACCGCACAAAAATATATAAACAGAGACACAGTTGAATATGGACTGACACTTGCCAGAACAGACGATAAGGATGCCCAGATAGCCAAGCAACATAGCCTCTTGACCCTCAAAGCTGCTCTAGCACTACTTGACCCGGCATGGGGCGGTTTCTATCAATACTCAACTCATTATGACTGGCAAAGTCCTCACTACGAAAAACTAGCCAAGACCCAAGCAGAATATTTGCGCATTTATTCACTAGCGCAATTGCAAGAGCCTAATAAAGAATTTGCAACTGCTATAGATCAAACAATTAAATACATTGACAAGTTCTTCACAAGTCCGAACAATAGTTTTTATACCAGCCAAGACGCTGATCTAGTGCAAGGACAAAAAGCCACAGATTATTTTTCCCTTAACGACAAAGCCAGAAGGACGAAAGGGATTCCCCGCATAGACAAAAATATCTACGCTGACAAAAACGGCCGTATCATCGAAGCACTCGCTCTAGCTTATAGAGTAAAACAAGATCCCAAAATTCTTGAGCGTGCAGTTAAAGCCATCGAATCAATCAATCAAAGTCACAGAAACCAAGATGGCTCTTACAGCCATGCCAGTCAGGGAGCTTCTTTCCTCTCTGATAATTTATTTATGGCAAGAGCACTATTAGCACTTTATGAAACAACAGCCAAGCCTGAGTATTTACTTCAAGCTCAAGCAACAACTCAATATATTATTGAAAATCATCGAGGCGAAGAACCTGGCTATCTCTCCGACAATAAAACTACAAGAATCCGAAATGCGCAACTCAATTCAATTCTTAAACCAGTACCACTTCTAGATGAAAACATCAAACTTGCCCGCTTCTTCAATAAAATCTCTCACTATCTTGGCGATGAAGCAATCAAAGACCAAGCCAAGTACATCATGTTATACCTAGCAAGTGACAATATCATTGAGACGGGACCATCTGAGCCAGGAATTCTACTACTTAATAATGAATTAGCTGATGACCCAATTCACTTTACAATAGTAGGCTCCAAAAAAGACAAAACAGCCAAAGCACTTTTTGAAATTGCCTTAACTTATCCAAGTGACTACATTAGAGTAGAGTGGTACGACTCCAAAGAAGCCAAATTAATCAATCACGATGTTGATTACCCAGAACTGCCCAAAGCGGCTGCATTTAGCTGCGTCAATCATGCTTGTTCTTTGCCTGTTTATGATGTCAAAGAATTTGCTGCATCAATAAACACCAGTGAGTAGTTAACACTAATTCCGCGAGTGTAGATAAAGGTGACTTCACCTGAAGTCTATAGAAGACTTACAGATATTTACTATATAATAACTATATGAACCCCCTTGTTCAAAATCTCTTCATTCGCTCAATAGGTTTTAGTTATTTACTAGCCTTTGCCTCCTTACTTTCCCAAATCAAAGGCTTAATTGGCTCGACAGGTATACTACCAGCAACAGAGTACCTTACAATACTCAAAACCAAAAGCCTAGGACTATTCGATATACCAAGTATTTTTTGGTTTAATTCAAGTGATAACTTCATGATAATGGCTTGCTTGCTTGGCATCCTTGTCTCTTTTTATTTAGTAATAAGAAGGCAAAAAAACGAACTAGACCTTGTTGAATTTGCCTCACTACTAACACTTTACTTAATTTATCTTTCTTTTGTGAATACCAGTAGAGATTTCTTGAGCTTTCAGTGGGATGTTTTATTACTGGAAGTGGGGGTTCTAACCAGTTTATTTAGCCTCTTCAAAACCAATGAATTTGCTTCCAATATTTTCAAATGGTTATTTCGATTTTTGCTCTTTAAATTAATGTTTATGTCTGGCTTAGTGAAGATCTCAAGCAACGATCCTACTTGGTCTAGCCTCAAAGCACTTGACTTTCATTACTATACACAACCTCTTCCTAATCCATTGAGCTACTTTGTACATCAATTACCAAGCTGGTTTCACAAGCTCAGTATCATTATCATGTTTGTCATTGAACTCATATTGCCTTTCTTTATTTTTTGCAGAAAGAACCTAAGAGAATTGGCAGCTTGGGGATTTGTCCTGTTGCAATTAATCATCATCATGACAGGTAATTATTGCTTCTTTAATTTGTTAAGTATTTTTCTTTGTCTTTGGTTATTTGAAGATTCAACTATCAAACGCTTTATTCCTGAATCATTTGAGCAACAACTTAGCAGTATCAGAACCGTCAGCGGCTCCTTGGAAATCATTAGTGCATTTATCAAAAATAGACTGGCAAGCGTCAAATCTATTGATGCTAGTAATATACTGCGCAAGAGATTAATTAAAATCTCTATCATTAGTTTTGCTATTTTTACAATCATGCTTGATTGCTATTTTATTTTTTCACGCTCACCAATTAAGCTGAAAACCAAACAGCAAGTCATACTCAAAGTAAGCCCATTAATACAGCCGTTTCGCTACTATTTTATTAATAACGCTTATGGGCTTTTTGCCAATATGACAACTAGCCGCAAAGAGATTATCATCCAAGGAGCCAATGAAGATCTTAATTGGCAAGAATATGAATTTAAATACAAACCACAAAATCCTCAAAAACTTCCTCAACAAATAGCACCTTATCAACCAAGACTCGATTGGCAAATGTGGTTTGCTGCTTTGAGCCCAAGACCAAGTCCTTGGTTTATGCAATTTACCGGAAGGCTACTTAATAATGAGAAAGAAGTGACCAACTTAATTAAAACTAATCCCTTCCCAGATAAAGCACCAAAATATATTAGAGCATTGCTTTATGACTACAAATTCACAAGCTTGGATGAATACAGCAAAACTAAGAACTACTGGAAACCAAAGCTTCTAGGTGTTTACCTCCCGAAGACCTCACTAAGGCAATAATCTCAATCATTCGCTCTTGCCACCAATAAACATCTCCCCAAGAAGCAAAACCCATATGGCCGCCGTGAGCGGATGTCTCCAGAAAAACATTGTCATTTTGAATAGCACTCTGAACTGGATAGCAATCACCAGCTAAGAATGGGTCATCAAGCGAGTTAATAACAAAACTTGGTACTTTAATATCATCAAGGTATTTTTTGCAACTAGCTTTATCCCAATAATCATACTCGTCCTTAAATCCATTTAGTGGTGCAGTATAAGCTCTATCGTAATCATAAAAACTCTTGAGCTTGGAAAAATCCTTGTCATCGATTTGACCAGGAAATTTTTTAATTTTCTTTTTGATCTTTCTATGTAATCGATACAAAAAATATTTCATATAAATCGCATTCTCTGGCTTTGCTAGCTCATGAGCACAGGCCTCTAGACAAAGTGGTACGGCAAAAGTAATTCCTAATTTAATTTTATCCATCACAGAACTGCCTTGCTCACCTAAATATTTAAGCACCAAGTTACCGCCAATACTAAAACCAATTAAATAGATACTTTCATAGTTCGTTTGTACATGATCAATCAACAAAGCAAGATCTTCTGTCTTGCCGCTATGGTAAGACTTGACCAAGTTATTCGGTTCTCCGCTACAATCTCTATAATTCATAGCAAGAGCATCGATACCACTCAAATTGAGACTTTTTACTGCGTGATTAATATAATGACTTTGGCTACTACCTTCAAGTCCATGACAAACGATGGCAAGCTCTTTGCTATTAGTTTTGGACCAATCCAAATCCAAAAAATCATTGTCAGGAGTTATGATTCGCTCTCTGACGTAATCAACTTTGGCACTAGTTCTCAACAAAGAAGGAAGGATCGTTCCAAGGTGTGGATTTTGAAAAATCCACGGCGCCTTATAACTTGATTCTTTGACAATTGGCATTAGTCTATGATTGTAACTTAATTGGTTCTAAGATTGACTCAGCTTGAATAAATTTGTTATCCCTAGTATTTGCAAGCAGGTAACCAGCCGCTTCAAGGTAACTATTCATGAGCTTATGTGGGATATTAAAAATATCAGCTGTATCATCCAGGTCCGTAGTATTGTTCTTAACACACAAAAGTTCAACCTCGTGTTTCCAGCACTCAATCATTGGCACTCCATTACAACAATCATAGGGCACCACCAAGTTGGCTACATCATGAATAATGATATCGCCAGGCTTGCGAGTTAACCCAAGTTCAGCGGGGTTGGTATAACCGCTGCTCAAGACTTTATAATTAGATTCAAGTGGTATGATTTGCGGCGAGGCTTGCAAACACTTGAATACAGAAGCCAAAAAACTCTCACTTAAGTATTCAGCTGCAACTCTTGGAGCAACCGGTTCTAGTTTAGTTTTTATTTTGCTGCGCACAATTGGAGCATGAGCAGATGGCAATAAAAATACTTGCGAGACCAAGTGTGAGATTTTCGCTTCTATAGAACCAATTGGATCAAAACCTTGTGCTTTAGAATAATCCTGAGCTGCTTGAGATTGCGGATCTTCATCTAGAACTGCAAGCAAGGCAAAAGCAGTAGCACCGGCATCACGTGCTCTATCACAAGCTTCTAGTAAAGTATTAGGGTTACTAATCTTGATCAAATCGTTTGCAGCAATCGGCTCCTGAGTATAAAAAATCTCAGGGATTATATCCAAACCATAAACAACAGTGGCAGCATCAAGGCAAGTCTGCGTCAACAAGCGCTCTTCGGGCGTGGCAGCACCATCAACCACAACGGCAATCTTGTGTTTTACTCCAAGGCGCAAAGCAACTTGATTTGCAAAAAACCTATCAAGCAAATATCCCTCAACCACAACTACATTACTAGGAATATCCGTCAACAAAGCTCCATTGACGACATTTGGATGAGTAATTAAAATATCCGAAGCTTTGGCTAGCAACTTACAAACGGGATTAGCATCAGCAGCGTAACCGCCAATAGCAGCACCAATCCCGGTTGGGACAATCATACAATTGATATTTCTCGGCACTGACATCTATCTAAATAAAGCAGTTTCTTTAATATTAAAAGTCTTCACAATAGTAAAGATCAAGGTCTTGGTGATAAACAAAGAACTAACCAAACTCAGTAAAACACCAATCAGAAGAGTGATCGCAAAGCCTTTAACAATGCCTGTTCCAAAGATAATCAAGATCAAACAAACCATTGATGTATTCATGTTTGAGTCAAAAATACTTGTATAAGCTCTATCAAAACCATCACGCAAACCAATAAATACAGACTTACCCTGGCTCATTTCTTCTTTGGTTCTTTCGAAGATCAAGATGTTAGCGTCAACCGCCATACCAATACTAAGAATAAAACCAGCAAGTCCAGCAAGTGTTAGAGTCACATTGTCTTGATAAACATAGAAAGCAAGCAGAACATAAATCCCAAGTGAAATAGCAGCAACCAAACCAGGTAAGCGATAAACAATAATCATGAATAACATGACTGCAAGGAAGCCCCAAAGACCAGCCTTAAAACTTTTCTCGATGGATACTTGGCCAAGCGTGGCACCGATAGATCTTTCTTGTAGGATTTTAACGGGTACAGGAAGAGCACCGGCATTAAGTTGAACGGCAAGATCTTGCGCTTCTTCAACACTAAAGTTGCCAGTGATTTGTCCGGAACCAGCAGTAATCGCACTTCTGACACTCGGTGAGGAGATAATATTGCCATCAAGCGAGATACCAAGTGGTTTGTTAATAAGTCTTGAAGTCAAATCACCAAAAGCCTTGGCAGCTTGAGGTTTAAGCTCAAAATCAATAGCCCAAGATCCAACTCCATCAGTACTTACAGAAGCTCTCTTGAGATCAGCACCAGTGATTCCAGTACCAACCCAAAGTTGTTCTTCATCGGTACCAGATTTAAGTTCTTTAAATTCGAGATTGGCTGTTTTAAGTAGCCTTCTTTTAACTGCAGCAGGGTCAGCACCTGGTACTTCAACCAGAATTCTATCCTTACCAACTTGTTGTACTACAGCTTCAGTTGTACCAGAAGCATTCACTCTATTCTCAAAGACTTTTACTAGACCACGCATCACATCAGGAGTAATTACTGAGACCTGTGGAGTAGTTCTAGCTTGAAATTCAAACTGCGAACCACCAATCAAATCTAAACCAAGTTTGAGCTTGGTGAAAACATGAAAGTTGGGCTTACTGTATACAAGTTGTTGTTTCAACTTGTCATAATTTGGCTCCGTACTGGTTCGGTCGATAACGACCAAGCCTTTAAAAGCAAATATTGTTACCGCTATTATTAATATGATTCTAAGATTGTCTTTGATGAACTGCATTGTGATTTCCTTTAAAAAATAGACCCTTAAAGCCTACTAACGATAAAAGTATACAGCATAGTTTGCACTATAGACTTGTTTTGAAAGTCGGAATTATCTCCAAAGGCAACACCCACATTCCGCGCGGTTGCTACCTTTGTTGAGCGACCTGTACATCAAAACTTTGTTTCAAAACAGGTCTAATACAAAGTCTCACCCCTTATTTGACACGTGCTCTGTACGGTCAGAACCTGTTTTCATGCAGCCGACAAGAAAAACTTCGTTTTTTAGCGTGTCCTATATAGCTAATGATTTAGATCAAGTCACGACACGTTTAATAAATTCGGCATGATATACAGAGCAGTCTGGCAAAGTCTCTTTAGCTAAACCATGAATAGTTTTAAGGTTTTTTTCTTTATTAATAAAACCAAGCATTGTTGAACCAGAGCCACTAAGCAAAACCTGATCGCAGCCAATTTTAAGTAGTTGAAGTTTAATCTCAACTAGCTCAGGATAATTATCAAAAATAACAGTTTCAAAAGCATTGTAAAATCCAAGCTTAGTATTGTCAGCTTTAGCTTTAATAGTTGGATTAATTAATTTATAAGCCTCAGCTGTTTCAATTCCAAAACTTGGTTTAACTAATATCAGTTCATTGTATTTATCAAAATCAAAAGTTTTTGGTAGCTCTTTAAAATCTTCACCTCTCGATTCAGCATAAACTCTAGTTTGTTTAATACTATGTAGACAAAAAGGCACGTCAGAACCAAGTTGAAGAGCGATACCGAGTAATTCTTTTTCGCTAAGTGAACAATCAAAGTTCTCCAAGAAAAAAATATTCAATGCTCTTAAAGTCGCTGCAGCGTCAGCACTTGCGCCTCCAAGCCCTGCTTGCATCGGAATTCGTTTATCTATAAAGATTGATAAATTGATACTTGAAACTAAATCCAACAAATCTGCAGTGTCTTCACCAGGGAAATTAGCAAAATAGCATTCAACTGCTCTACTGACTAAATTACTCAAACCCAAGGCCCGAATCGCCTCATCGTTAGAATCAATCTCTAATACAAACTCAATCTCTTCTGTTCGCTCTTCGTCATTCTCGGCACAGGACAAAGTGATTTCAAAGGTCAGATGATCTTCTAGGTTAATTGCCTGAAAAACCGTCTTGATATTGTGATATTCATCGTCACGCTTATCAGTAACGTCCAAAAAGAGATTAATCTTGGCTGGAGCTCTTTCTAAATAAACGGCTTTTTTACTAAGTACCACAAGGGAATTATACCCCTGTTCCTAACCCCACCCCTAACCCCACCCCGGGTATCACAAAAAGCACACCCCGGGTATGGGGTTTTTGTGATACCCGGGGTGGGGTTTGTGAATGTGCTAATATAGATTGCACTGTGGAGTCAACACTGATAAATAAAAATGAGTTAGAACACTCAAAACTTAGAGACCAAAAGAGCTCTAAGGATATTAAGGTCGTTACCGCACCTGCACAAATTAGTGCAGTACCTCCCTGGTCCCTAGCAGCAGAAATTGGGCTTGAACCCGGTGACAAAATCATTGCGATCAATGGAAACAAATTACGTGACATCATGGATTTTGAGTTTCAGTTCAGACAAAACGACGAACTTGAATTATTAATCAAAAAACCAGATGAATCAGAAATAATTATTGAATTAGAAAAAGATCCTGATGATGTACTTGGGGTGGAGTTTCATACACCACTTTTTAATGGAGTGCAAGAATGTGCCAACAAATGCCCTTTTTGTTTCATTGAAAATCAACCTTATGAGCAAACTCGAGAGAGCTTGCACTTGCGTGATGATGATTTCAGGTTAAGTTACTTACACGGTAGTTATGTCACACTAACCAATCTCAGTTTCTCTGATCGTAAAAGAATTGAAGAATTGAGACCCGGACCACTTTATGTATCGGTGCACGCAACAGACCCCGAAGTGCGCAATAAAATGCTCGGACGCAAAAAATCTCCACCAATTATTGACGAACTTAAATGGCTCGACTCACTTGGTATCCCCGTCCACACGCAAGTTGTACTCTGTCCAGAGATGAACGACGGCAAGCACCTACTACAAACTATCAAAGAACTTTACGCACTTAAAGATAGCCCTGTACTTAGCCTCGCCGTAGTGCCAGTGGGTCTGACTAAATTTCACAGAGGTGGCTTAAGAAGATTTACTACTGATGAGGCTTTTGCTGTTGTAGACATGGTTCAGAAATGGGAAGCAGAAAATCCCAAGCATGCCAACTTCGTATTTCTTTCTGACGAGTGGTTCTTAATGACTCATAGCCCAATTCCAGAACAGAACTACTATGGCGAGTATCCGCAGCTTGAAGATGGAGTGGGGATGACTAGATTGTTTTTAAATGAAGTTGAAGCAGAGCTACGCTCGTTGGGAATAGTGAATAGGGGAAAAGGAATAGGGAAAAAAGTTTCTTGGATAAATGGCTCAATGTCAAAACCAATCGTCGACCAAGTCTCCTCCAAAATCAACCAAGCTCTCACTGGCATTGAGCTTAAACCTATTTGCCTCGATTCACTTTTCTGGGGTACAACTAATGTCTCCGGCTTACTGACAGGTAATGATATTTATTCTGCGCTAAAGTATGTACCAAAAGAAATGCTTGGAGAGCTAATCATCATTCCTTCTGTAATGCTGAAAGATCGCACAGAGATTTTTTTGGATGATATGAGCCTTCAAGAACTTGAAACTAAACTAGGACTGCCTTGCAAAAAGGCTTGGGGTGCCAAAGAGTTGATTGAAGTAGTAACTTCTTTATAAAGTTTTGCCATGAATTTAACTTACTCGGCTGCAAGCAACCGAGGTTTCACTAGATTCGGAATAAACCTCAGTTAACTGAGCTGGAATTGTTCAGGGCTGCTGAATACGACGGAAAGACGTAACGTAGTAGCTGGAGATTTCCGAACAGGCTCTCATTATTGCTTAACAAACTTGCCTGAAGTAACTCTATAAATACACATACGCTCTTCATTTGGATCACCAAGCTCATTAAAACTAATCTTGCCGGTAATACCAACGTGTTTAGTTTTATGCATCTGCTCTTTAAGTGAAGTATTGTTTGCAATAGAAGCTTCAATCGCTTCTATTAAAATATTAGTCGCATCATAACTATTCATCGCAAAAGCAGAAGCAGTTACTTTATAAGTATTCTCAAATCTATTGACAAATTCATTAGTCAAGCTAGGATCGTCTCCAAGAGAGCTTCCTGTAACAAAGGCTCCTTCAGCACGTAATCCAGCTTCCTTAATAAATCCAGGACTGAAAACACCATCAGCTCCGATAAATTTAATATCCTGCTTGGCGTTCAGCGCAAGCTCTTTAACTATCTGCGCAGCATCACCATACTCACCAATAAATATCAATACCTGACTTTTAAGTGCTTCGATTTCTTTGTGATACTGACTTGCCGCTTGTTCAAGTGCTTTGATTTCAATTAACTTGTGTTTGCCTTGTTTAATAATTACGTTCTCAATTAAAGTAGCTAAAGTCGAACCATAAATCGTCCCATTGTTAAAAACACTAACTTTGATTGGAGCTTCTAGACCAAGCTGGTCCAATAGTGCAACCATCAACTCAGCTTGTTTGTCATCACGTGCAATCGTTCTATAAACATAGCCACTCGCTCCTGGTCTTTCAGTAAACCAAGGATGCGTAGAAGCCGGACTAATTTGCACGATATTGTGCTCAGCATATATTTTAGACGCCTCAATAGATGTTTGTGAAGTCAAATGTCCAATGACTCCTTGGACTTCATTAGCTACAAACTTGTTTGCACACTCAATTGCAATAGCGACGCTAGCTTTATCATTACAAACAATCAGTTCAACTGGTCTAGAGTTAATCCCATCATTCTCATTTATATCTTCAACCGCTAATTTTGCAGCATTAACAATTGACTTAGCAAGCTCGAGGTATGGTCCATCAAGCGGCACTGCAATCCCAATATAAACTGGATCAGAATCAACCTTGATCAATTCACGCTCAGCTGCTGTAACTGGCATATAGTTATTAGCAATCACAATATCTTGTCCGCGACTATAGATATAGCTCCTAAATTTTTTAAGGCTTCTTTTTTTCTTGGCTAATTTAATTTTACTGGGATTGTAATATAGTTTGACATCACGGAATAAAGGATAGTAACCCTCATCGATATTGGTTTTACTCGCAGGCAAATTATCAATATTGATAGTTTTGATAGTTTCATCAAGATCACGAAAAGAAAGATAGGAAATTGCATTATCAAACTTGCTAACTGCAACTCTCGCTTCTTCTGCTCCAGTAACAACACGAACAGGTTCTGGTATTAGCCTAGTTTCAAACAACTTAGAATAAAGAGCAATGTAATCAGGATTAGTGAGATCTTGATCAACTACTAAAATCGGTTGATCTTTACCAGTCCAAGACTTCCAGCTATTTACTTCACGAGCAAAAATCTTTTGCAAGTCGCTGCGATTCAAATTATTTATTTTATTTGCAAGATTGGTAACTATCACCAATGGATCTTTGGCAATAATTTCAGAACTCAAATCAGGGCTCTCTTTTAAATCACCAATAAAAATATCAATACTACCATCGAGCAAAGCTGCCTTTGCTCTCGCTTGATTCAGTTGCTGATTAGAGATTCCTAGTTTGTTCTTGCCATATTGCTTGGTAATTTCACTAAGTAAGGATGCCTCCGTTTTGAGACTTGCAATATTGAGCTCTTTTAATTCCGTTTCAGGAATTAATTTATTAACGCAAGCCGTTGCCAGACATAGTGTCAAAATCAAAGCAATAAATTTGTAGCTAAACTTGTTCAAGAACTTAATTATAGATGCTTAGTTATAAGCTCTAGAGTTTATTAACCTATTTAATAAAGATCTTCTAAATCATCCAACTCACTTGGGTCGATGCCCAGCTCTTCCAGGTCATGATCAAGGTCTAAGTCGTGTGCTGATTGCTTACGAGGGGATTGGATCTGAGGGGGAGTAGTAGGTTGGCTTTGGGCCGTGATTTGTTTTTGGTCAAAGGCCTTTTGATTTAATTTAGCTTTGGGGTGATTTCCATGGAGTTTAGTTTTATTAATTTTGATGCCAAATTGATTACCAACAATCACCAAATTTCCTGAGGCAATAGCTTTCTGACCTGGTGCCATCAAAGTGAGCTGCGAATCCATCAATAAACCAAGTGGCAAAATTCCACCTGACTCAAGTTCTATAATTTTTTGTAATGGCATCTGTACAGATTTAAACTGAGCCGTAAGCTCTACAGGTAAATCAGTTAGAATGTCATCGCTATTGTTTTCTTCAGTCATATTCAACATCTCTAGTCCATCATAATACATAGACGTGTAATCAGGATTATCTTTCCCGGGAATTGAAAGATTTATGTATAATTTTTCAAAATCATTCTTCCTCCACAGAATATGGCTAATATCGCTGTCATCAAGCACAACTAAATCACCAGCTTCGAGCCCACGTATCTCACTTATCTTCAATTTGCTCTTGCCGACGGTAAGGTCAAGCGGCACTTCAATATTCAAACCACTAAGCATTGACCTGAAATCAGGCTGTTCATAAGCCTGACGGAGCCCTTTCGGTACTATTCCTGGGGGTATCCCAATAGCTAAAGAACCTATTTCATGATTATCAAGTTCTATAACCCAAACTAAGTAGACGTATGTACCATGGGCATTCGCTGTACCAACTCTCCAATAATCTCTCCAAAAATTCTCTAATTCAATAAAAAAGTTTTCAAAGATATTCATCTCGAGCTTACTAAGATCTTTGAGTTTGAATTCAGGCTTCTTGCCGTCAAGGTTAAGCTTGGTTTTCCTTTCACCCAAAGACAAGTTAAGCAAGCCTTTGATCAGATCCTTGTTGACCCTGAACTGTCCATTCAAACGTGTGTCCGAATCCCATTCAGCGACCAAACCTTTCCAAGCTTGATCTTTAATATCTTTAGTTACAGCGACTAATCTACTTTTAGTTTCTAAACCCCAAAAATCATTGATTAATTCATAAACATTATAGTTTGATTCAAACCAAGGAATTAAATCATCAAGATACAAAAACCTTGATTGATTAAACTCAAGGCCTAGTGTTTCGTTAGTTGTTCTCACTTCAGATTGCATCTTTTAAATACTCATTGCTATCCTATACACAACAGTAGATATTTCTAGCTTACCCTTGACTAATTTAAGAAATAACTCAACAACTCGTCTATCGAGTCTAGATATTCCTCGGTATTTTCACCAAATGATTATACCCACAATCAGATAAGATTCAAGCCAATGCGTGACATACACCAATTTCACACAGCCGTCCAGATCTTATCTGAAAGAAGAGACTGAAGGTCAAGCGGTATGTGGCTTCGGGTATATAAAGAATGCCCATGATTCTAAACTACTACGAAAAGGGTAATAAAGAAGATCCACTGGTGCTGTTTATACATGGCAGCGCTAGTGATGCAACCGTCTGGCTAACTGAGCTCAATCTTATATCTGCACAAGGATTTTATTGTCTTGCCTTTGATTTGCGCGGACATGGTGAGACCAGACTCATGGCTCAGCCTAAAGCTCACATGAAAATAGATATCCACTCTCACGTTCATGACCTCAAAGATACACTAAATCACCTAGGCATAGCCGAAGACAGAAAAGTAACAATCGTCACTCACAGTTTTGGTGGGCTAGTTGCAATAGATTTTGCCGAACACTATCCTGAGAGAGTCGAGAAATTAATTCCTATCTGCCTTCCTCCAAAATTAATTTTTCCGATGAGTAATTTTCTAGAAATACTTCTCGGCAAACCACTGGAAATCATTCAAGCCAATCTTGATTTCTTGCAAAAAACCAAACTACGTTCTCGTTATAAATCATCAATCATGACTAACGCACACGTGCTTCAAGAAATTTATAAATACGTCAAAACCTGGAACAGTTTCAAAAAAGTTCCACGACTTAAAACCAAAATATATTTTGCTGCTGGTCGTTTTGATATGGTGGCACCATACAACTTAGTTTATCGCTTACATGAACTTAGTCCAAATGCCGAATATGAATTATTCAAATGGTCGGGTCATGCATTAATGGAAGATGAGCCTGAAAAATTCCAACGTTGGTTGGTTCACTGTGTCTCAGAAAAAATTGACGCAGCGGCAATCAAGCTTCCTAGCTAAGGACAATCTGCAAAATAGCAAAGCAGCCAAGTCTGTTTCATACTCACTAGCGAATAAACAAGTACAAAAGCATAAACAACAAAAGCACATAGCATCCCAGTTGCATCTCAACAAGAAACTTGTACAAGGTTCTAAGTAACCAATTCTGGTGATAGACCTTTTGATAAATCATTCCCAATTCAAGTGACTGACAATAATCCGGCCGCGTCAAAATCATTGTGTGTAAAGGCTTGACTGGATCTTCATAAATCAAAGCCATTTGATAACCAAGCAGACCTTGTTCTAGATGCTTCAATTCCTGCAATTTATCAGTCTGCTTAAAGTACTTAAACAGAAACTCGAAATTAACAGCTTGTGCAACTGAGTTGCCATAGTAACAAGGCTCGCAAGCATCCATCCCTGGTTTACTAGCAGCATTAAAATCAGAACAAACAATCAAACCGTTTGGTTTCAACAAGATCAAAAAATTTCTTAAGGCAGCAAGCGAACCATAAGAATAAACAACGCTTGAATCTCTTCCTTTTCTAAAACAAGTCTCAAGAATCTCACGATGCTCCATCGGCAACTCATCATCAATATCAATCTCAACAAAACGATGACGTTTTTTAAGTCGTTTAACCCACTTGCCTCGAGCAAGCCAAAATCCTTTGCTATTTTCTCTATCGATTAATTCTTGCGGATCTTCAATGCTTAAATATTTCTCAAAATACCTCTCTTTGGACCTAGCAACAATCCTTGCCGGAAATTGATCTAACAAATAATTCGCCATCACTAAGTCATAAGACTCTTTCTCAAGTCCAGAGTATCTATCCAATGCATCAAAAACCTTGTATTGAATAATTTGCTTAAATTCATCGAGACGACCAGACTCTGCTAGCTCATCTAAAGTTGTCTGCGAAAAATCACTAATGTGATATTCAAGTCTCTCAAAGAAATCATGTCCTTCATAAACGCAAATCTCGCGAAAAGCAGAGATAAAGTTCTTTGCAAACTCTCCAAAACCAGCACCAACCTCAAGAATCCGAATTGGTCCTTGAGCTTCTAGTGATATTAAATTTGAAACAAAGAGTCGGGCCTTTTTATAAGCTTCAGTGAAATTAGATACACCTGAATATGGTATATGTCCTTTACGCCAAGCCTTTAAGCCAACGGTTTGGAAATAATCCTTATGTATTCTCCAAATCCTTGATTCATCGAATCTCTCATATGGCAAATAACTAACCAAAGTAAATTGGCCCTTCTTTTGTTTGCTTTAAATGCGTAATTGCTGTCTAGATAGCGTTGTAGCCGTCTTCAAAACCATCTAATTCTTGATGAGCAATAAGACCATAAAGACCTTGTCCTGTAGCAGCAACAAGTCTAAAAGGAAGTTTGATAATCCATCCAAGACCTTTCATGACCTTACAATCTTTTTTGCATGACTTGCAAGTATCACTGCTTGGTGAAGTTCTGTAGAATCCTCCAGCAAGTACCGGACTTGCAGTGAATGCAATTAATAACGCGATAATAAGTGTTCTTTTCATAACAATAGAGTATATCTCTAATGTCAACCGTTGTAAAGCATCATGCTAGAATTTGTCCCTGAATGGGCGAACAATCAGGGCAGTTCTCGGTAATAAATGTATGTGCAGTGCTAGGTGGCTTATCTGTATTTCTATTTGGTTTAGAGATGATGAGCGCCAACCTACGTAAAGTAGCAGGCAATACCCTCAAACTCATTCTGGAAAAAGCAACTGATAGTCCACTCGCTGGTGTCCTTGTCGGCACCCTTGTTACAGCACTCATCCAAAGTAGTAGTGCTACAACCTCCATTCTTATATCTTTTGTTCAATCGCAATTGATGACTTTTGAGAGAAGTGTCGCAGTGATACTAGGTGCCAATATTGGTACCACCATAACCGCCCAGATAGTAGCTTTCAAAATCACTCATTGGTCACTGGCAATTATCGCTGTTGGATTTTTATGTAAATTAATTTCCAAGCGAACTAAAACCAAAAACATTTGGTACGTAGTTCTTGGCTTAGGTTTTATTTTTTACGGGCTTGAAATCATGTCAACAGCAATGAGTGTACTGAGAGACTCTCAATTCTTCCTAGATTTGATACAAAGTCTTGAACATGTTGGCTTTGGAATTTTAGTTGGTGCTGTTTTCACTGCCCTAATTCAATCAAGTAGTGCCAGTATCGGTATTGTCATTGGACTAGCTATGCAAAACCTGATCAGTATCGAAGCGGCTGTACCAATCATACTTGGAGCCAATATAGGTACCTGCGTAACAGCCTGCCTGGCTTCCATTGGCACTAGCTCAGCAGCCAAGCGAGTAGCAGCAGCTCATGTCATGTTTAATGTTGGTGGAGTTTTACTCTTTGCTTTTTGGGTGCCGACTTTTATTGATTTCATAAAATACTTTACGCCAAATGGCGATACACCAAGACTCGTAGCAAATGCTCAAAGTAGTTTTAATATCATTGCTACGATCGTATGGTTTCCGTTTATCAAACAATTAGAGTACCTTGCCCGTACAGTAGTACCAGAAGACAAAGACCCTCAAAGACTCAAATATATCTTTCCGCGAGTGAGTTCGGTAAGCAAATCTGCAGACATCCTCTTGATTCACTCAGTAGAAGCAATCAAGAATTACAAAAACGTAGTAAAAGAAATGCTTTGGCTATCGCGTGATTACTTCATTAAAGAGAATCAAGGCAAAGATCAATTAGAAGCAATCTCAAAACTCAGGGAATATCAAAAAGAACTTCGTTCTGACTTACTAGATTTCTTAAGCCGCATTGTCAAACTCAGACTATCACTTACTGATGTCTCTAAAGTACTTCATCAAATCACACTAGTCAATGAAATAGAACATATTGCCTATAAATTAGAAGCGTCGATGGAAAGCCTACACGAAAAACTTCCCCAGTTTGATACCAGCTATCTTAACCTAGAGGACTATTTCAAACAAAGCGTAAAATGTTTTTCCAAGTCATGCAATGCAGTCTTGCGTGATTCAAAGCCAGAATCCAAAAGAATCTTTGAACACCTTAGTTCACTCAAAATCATTGAGGAAGATCTTCGTAACAGATCAACTGATGCTGTCAGGGAAGATCAAAGCCATGAAGACTATGAAACAGAGAAACTAAACCTCTGGGTGCTTGAATTTCTGCGTAGTGTCAACTCTACTTCAAGAAGAATTTCACAGATTCTGCTTGATTAACCTAGCTTTAACCTAGTTTCGCTACATCTTTAATGTGGAGCTAAATCCTTACGAATCAGACCTTTTGGTCTTACACAAAGAACTGAAAAGACAAGAAGAAGAGTTTCTTCAGTCTTTG